>CALKOA010000023.1 GCA_938091655.1 uncultured Balneolaceae bacterium
TTCGAATGATCAACAGCGATACGAACGAATGGCAGTTCCATTCCCAATGGATTCCGTGATTTTAGGTGAAACCGTTCGAGAACAATTACGGACAGATGGGCAAACAGGGAATGGGAATTATATTTCAATGTTATCGATGGGCCCATTTAATCAAGTTGAGCCAGGCGAAACCATTTCGGTCTATTATGCATTTTCCGCTGCATTAAAACCTGATGAGTTTCAAGGTGTTTCAGGTAAGGAAATTGATGATGAGGAATCAAGAGTGGAGCTTACTAAAACTGTGAATGCTATTAATAAAGTATTCCAAGG
The DNA here is from genome assembly GCA_938091655.1 of uncultured Balneolaceae bacterium. GTDB lineage: Bacteria > Bacteroidota > Rhodothermia > Balneolales > Balneolaceae > UBA1275. The sequence continues at coordinate 310 of CALKOA010000023.1, forward strand.
TGAGGATAAGAACAACAATGGGGTTTTGGATACTGGCGAGGACACCGATGGAAATGGAGCATTAACTCGTTACCTGTTTCCAACACCTCCAGATAACCCAAGAGTACGAGCACAGCTAGAAGCGGGGAAAGTCACTTTGTATTGGGACAAAACTGCGGAGCGATCGCGTGATAGAGTTTCGGGCGAGCAAGATTTTGAGGGGTATCGAATTTATCGATCAAAACTAGGAGAAGATATTAATCCGCAACCACGTCTTATTCGGGAATTTGATAATCCAGCGAATGCGGTGGGGTTTAATACGGGATTTAATGAAGTAGAACTAGCCCAACCCGTACGCTTTGAAGGAGATACTACTACTTATTATTATGCTTATGAGCTAAACAATCTACTAAGTGGTTGGCAATATCAATTGTCGGTCACGGCCTTCGATAAAGGAAGTGACGAATTTGGGATTGAAGGGCTGGAAAGTAGTGCTAATGTGAACGCGATTCGTGTGTTCCCAGGCACTCCTGCAAATACTCAGTTTGGGAGTGAGGATACCAAGTTTCAAGTTGGAGTGTATCCCAATCCATACCGACTCAATGCAGCGTGGGATGGTCTCGCTGAAGGTGACCGCAAACTCTATTTCTACAATTTACCAGCAAAGTCAGAAGTACGAATTTACACCATTTCAGGTGATATTATTGCAGAGTTTGAGCACGATGCAAATGAATATAATGGCGATATTGATTGGTTTCAGAATTATAGTGACGATCCGCGTGTTATGGCAGGCGGTGAACACGCTTGGGATTTACAGTCCACGGCGAATCAGATCTTAACTACGGGATTATACCTGTATTCCGTAAAAGATATAGCATCAGGAGAGGTGCAAACAGGTAAATTAGTAATCATAAAATAACCCTAATAACTATGAATAAGGCTACAAATAACATGTTAAGGCAAGGATTGTTAGCAATGCTTGTTATGCTAGTAAGTGCAGGGTCAGCCCTTGCACAACAAAGCTTGTTTTTCTCTGAATACATTGAAGGTTCAAGCAATAATAAAGCTCTAGAAATTTATAACCCGACGGCTGATACTGTATTTTTGGATGGATGGGCATTCCCTAATGTATCAAATGCTCCAGATAATCCTGGCGACTATGAGTATTGGAACACGTTTCCTGAAGGAGCATTCGTTGCGCCGGACTCTGTGTATGTGATTGCACATCCTGAAGCCGATTCTGCGGGTATTCGTGCATATGCTGATTATGAATTCAGATTTTTAAGTAATGGTGATGATGGTTTTGCTCTTGTAAAAGGTGCCGAAACAGCGTATGAAATTTTTGACTGGGTTGGTAGTTGGGATGGAGATCCAGGTTCAGGTTGGGATGTTGCAGGCGTGTCTGAGGCGACCAAAGATCATACCTTAGTCAGAAAATCATATGTTAAGAGTGGGAATCAATTTGCTCTTTCTTCTTTCGGAACAGATGAAAGCAATTCTGAATGGATGGTCTTGGAAAAAGACGATTTCAGTAGCATTGGTATGCATGAATATGCGCCTGTAACAACTATTCGTGATTTTAACACCTATCCAGGTCTGACCGAATTTTCTGTAGATGCCATTCAAGGGCATCCGTTAAATGGTGAAACCATCACTGTTACTGCAGTAATTACCTCCTATCCTAAAAGTTCTGGTTTATCCAATCCTCGTGATTCAGATAATGATGGGGTTATTGATGCTATTTCTCGTATTCACGTGTTTGTTACCGACACCCATGCGGTATCTATGGGCCGTGAAGGGATGTCTGTTCAATTAGTAGAGTCTGATTATACATTATTAGATTCGTATGTTCGTGGCGACATCATAACCTTCGATGCTACTTTAGGGTTTTATAATGGTACTTCTCAAGTAGCTGTTGATAATGTTGTTTTAGTGGGTAATGTAAATGCTGACTACACAGATTACGCTTCTCTACTCGAGCCTTGGGAAGTATCCATGAGTGAACTAAATACCTTTACAGGAACTGAGTTATTTATGAATATCGAAGGTTATTTAAAATACAACGGAGCTTATGTTAAGTTTCCATCTTCTACGGTAACCCAAGCGGGTGAATTTAATGGTAGAGTCGACTGGTCGGTAAACAAAGATGGTTCAAGAATGTATGTATACGATACCTCATTGAGATTCCGAAATGATCATGCCATAGGTGCCGAGGGATATATCCCAAGTTATAATGCCCGTCGTGTAGACGGTGAAGATGGCCCATTTGTTGCCCCAGCTTCAGGAGCTAACGTAGACATTAGTGGGTTTGTGAATTATGTTGGTGACAATCCTGACGCACTTGTTCCTAGTGGTAACGGTGCTCTTTCCATTAACCCATTTGAAGATGGGGTAGTATGGTTGAACGAAGCGCGCTTTGTGGATGGTCAGGACGTTGGTGGAACTACTTTTAGTTGGCCAAATGATGTAGTTGTTAACGGTTTACCTCCTGTGTTTTCAAACATCATGCTATCTGATTCAGCGATTACTTCTACTGATGAAGTGACTGTTAGTGCTGATGTAGTTGGCGCCGAAGGAGCAACCATAACAGCAGTGAGCTTAACCTACAGTGTTGGTGGTAAGGATTCTACCGTTACAATGACCAACTCTGCCGGTGATACTTATGAATTTACCCTTCCTGCTTTCCCTAATTTCTCAGCGGTTTCTTTTCACATAGAAGCGACTGACTCAGAAGGATTGACAGGGCGTGCGCCTTTATCTGGTGGGTTCAACTTCTTTGTGCAGGATGAAGCCATCACAACCATTGAGTTTTTACAAAAAACTGGAGATGGTAAACCTGGTGACAGCCCGCTCTTTGGTTTGGGTAATTTAGACGTTAACATCACCGCTACAGTAGTGGCAAGTGCCGTTACTGATGGGTTTATTGTGATTCAAGACAAAGCGGCTGCTTGGTCTGGTATTTTTGTTGAGCAAGATAATGCTACTTCCGCCTTAGCACAGGGAGATATTATCAACATCACCAATTTAGCCACCAATGAGACTTACGGTGTTACCTCAGCTATTCTTAATGAGTTCACTAAAACAGGGACGAACGCAGAAATGGATACCTTAGCTATGTCAGCCATTACCCAAGATGTTGTAGCAAACTTCGAAGCACACGAAGGTATGTTACTATCTTTGGACGATGTACGTGTCATTACCAATCAGGCCGACGGAGGTTCTGATTACGGTGAGTGGATGATTGGTTCACGTCAAGGTGGTGGCGCAGCTGATACCTTAGAAGTAGGCGAAGGTCTTCGGGTAGATGATAACGTAAACTTTGGCCAATTAACCTATGGTTCTAACCTAAACGAACACGTGAAAATTGGTGCGGTTATTGATAATTTTACAGGGGTTCTACATTACAGCTTTGGTAACCCAAAAATGATCATGCGTAGTCTTGATGATGTTACTTCATCTGATTGGACGGTTCCATTGACAGATTTTGTACTTAAAACACCCGAAGAAGGTGCTACAATTGTTGCAAATCAAGATGTTACTCCTACATGGTCAGCTACTACTGATTTTGATGGGAATACTGTACGATATGAAAAGGTTTTATATCTACCGGATTCTACTGAATTCTTTGCTGCTCCTTCTAATAATGACGGTATGGATACGGAAATAACCGTGCCAGCTACATTATTAGATCAACTATTAGTTTCAGCAGGAGTTGCTGACGGTGAGAGTGTAACACTACTTTGGAATGTGCGAGTGAATGATGGTGTAGATACCCTAGCCATATCAAGTGGATATGATATAGCTACTAATACATTTACTCCGATCTATAGAACAGCAACATTCACCAATAGTTCAGATGTTAGCAACGAAGTGGTAGCAGGACTCCCAGAGAAGTTTGACCTTAAACCTAACTATCCAAATCCATTTAACCCAAGTACTCGTATTTCATTTGACCTACCTGAGTCAGCTGAAGTTCGACTAACGGTATTTGATGTGTTGGGTAGACAAGTAGCAACCTTGGTCAATCAGCCAATGAAAGCGGGTTCTCATACCGTGAATTTTGATGCTCAACGTCTAGCGAGTGGTGTATACATATACCGACTAGAAGCCGGTAGCTTCAGTATGACTCGAAACATGATGTTGATTAAATAAATTATTTGATTTAAATCATTTTGAGATGAGAGCGGGAGTTCTCATCTCATCTTCTTTTTTGTACTCTGGTACGTTGTCTTCTTTCATAGTTAATTCAATTAGTTTAGTAAAGGTCCAATCAAGATGGGCTTAACCCTTAAGACTCGATTATACTGTTCATGCCAGTACGTTTATTTTCTTATTTGCGCAGCCAACTAACCCTTCTTGGAGTACTATCTGTTGGCATCCTTTGGGCCTCTTGTGATGCTGGAATAACTGGGGACTATATCGAAAACCAAGCCCCCAGCACCTATATGACCATCGCGGGTATTGATCGGGAAGACGAATTCAGATTGTCCAGCCAAATTAGAATTTCATGGTGGGGAAATGATCCAGATGGCTATATCGCAGGTTTCGAATACGCAATAAATGACACCTCAGAGGGAGCATGGTCCTTCACAACCAGAACCGATAGTACCTTTATTTTGCCTATCACGGAAGGTCAGACGGTAGATGACGTATTGTTTAAAGTGCGTGCTATCGATAACGATGGAGCCAAAGATCCAGTGGGAGCCAGGTTGCGGTATCCAATTATTAATTCAACCCCATCGGCTGCCTTCAAGCCAACTGAAACCCCAGCAGACTCTATGTTTGGAATTGCTAGTTTCGGCTGGACCATAGACGATCCGGATGGGTTGCTGAATGTTAGAAGCACACAAATTGCGTTCAATGATACGCTCAGTGGGTGGGTAGATATTCCGTTTAATGCCACAAACAATGGAGAGCTTTTTATCTCAGTATCCGTTGACAATAAGACCGAGGGGACTAAAACAGGTCAGGTGTATCTTGGGCGTTCCTACAGTAGCGCTATTGATGGAGAAGGGAACCCAATACTAGTTAGTGGAATTGAGGTTGGTGCGACGAATACCGCTTATGTCAGAACCATTGATGCAGCAGGGGCAGTAAGTATGCGTGATCAGGTCCAGTGGTTTGTAAAGCAACAAAAATCCAAGGTGTTATTTCTCAACGATATTGGTAAAAATTCATCCCTTGATGACATGAACTGGCATCTTAGTTATTTAAGCGAATTGGGGATTGACCCGGATATATGGTTAATAAACACTGGCCAACCTGCATTAGGGACTATTGAACTTTCGGATCAATTCCCAAAAGTAGTGGATCCTACACTCAAAAAAACCTTAGCGCAGTGGGACCATATTTATTGGGTATCGGACGATGTTGATCGAAATATTGTGCACGCCTTAGACATTACTTCTGAATTTTTCTCTGCCGGTGGAAGCATGTTTGTCACTATTCCAATGAAAGAGGTTTCTCAAGAAGACGTTATATTTAACTTTCTTCCGGTTGATTCGATTGGCTTCTTTCCACCAGGTGGTATCGAGACAGGATTTGTTATTAACTCAGGCACCGAAATAACTCCCGTAGATGAACCCAATGCTCCTACCTTGAAATTAGAATCTCGTGTGGTAGGCTGGTATCCATTAAAAGCGGTATCTGGTTCTACCTTATTGTATGACTCGGATTATCGCTCCACTACCTTATTAGGATTTATTACTGACTACACTATTATGGAAGGGGTAAGCATCAAAAATACTGAAGGTAATCTCATTTACTTTGGAATGGATTTAACCAAGCTAAATGGGAACAACAATATGAAGGACTTTATTGAGTACGTATGCGTGCAACAGTTAGGATTTCAACAATAAACCTTAGCCAATGAATACAAAAAAACATATCCGTTCTTTTCTATTTTTAACTGGCTGTTTTGTTAGTTTGATAATGTATAGCAGTACAGCACTTAAGGCACAAAGCACCGGTGATATCACGGGTGTCATTACCGAAGAGGCAACTGGAGAGACCCTGCCCGGGGTTAATGTTCGTATAGTAGGCACAAATTTTGGGGCGGCAACGGATGTGGATGGCCGATTCACGATTAAAAGTATTAGACCTGGAGAATACACCCTTGAAATCACCTTTATTGGATTTCAGGTCACTCAATTAACAGGGATTGTAGTCACAGCTGGACAGACAACCGAAGTAGACCAAAGCCTTACCGAACAAGTTTTTGAATCCGATCAAGAAGTGGTGGTAATTGGTGAGGCACCTATTTTTGATGTTGAAAAATCAACTACGTCAGCGACTATTTCCAAAAAAGATATCGAGGCGGCACCTATACAGCGAGTAGAAGATGCCGTATCACTTCAATCCGGAGTGGTTAAAGACCCTACTGGACTTTATATAAAGGGGGGACGTGCCTATGAAACGGGTTATGTGGTTGATGGTGTTTCTGCACAGGATCCATTAGCTGGAACGGGGTTTGGACTCGATTTAGGATCTAATTCGTTCAGTAACATAGAAGTTATTACAGGCGGGGTAGGAGCCGAATACGGAGATGTTACCTCAGGGGTAGTGGCGGTACAAACCCAAAATGGAGGTGATCGTTATGAGGGTAATTTCTCTCATAAACGAGATAATTTAGGCAGCAACGTATTGTCTAATCAGGCAAACTTTTTCTCTGATATCTATGAATTAAGCTTAGGTGGTCCATCAATATTAGCGGAACAGTTATTGCCTGCTTTAGGTATCGATTTGCCTGGATCACTTACTTTTTTTGCAACAGGACAAATTTCCCTAACCGATGGTTATACCAAATTATCCGCGAGTCAGATTCGCTCATCCATCGTGAATAGTGATTTTTGGTCCCCTCGACAAGGGAACCGATGGAATGGCATGTTTAAGATGACCTATAACATCAAACCTGGTGTTCGACTACAGGGGGCATATCAGCGCTCTTTAACCATCAACCAGAATACTCGAATGCTTCAGATAACAGGGGCCGATACGCAGATTCGACCTGGATTTCAGTTCGCATTTTCAAATGGGTTTTTAGATAATGCCAGTACGTATACCCACGATAGTAATTTGTCCTATCTGAAATATACTCAGACGCTCTCTCAGTCGGCTTTTTATGAGGTTCAGGTGAGTCGATTATTTACTCGGCTCCGCGCCGATGCAAACGGGCGTAAATGGCGCCCAACCAATGTGGATAGTGAGTTTGACCCAGAGAGTATCGTGACTTCTCCTGCAGAAGAATTTGAAGGAGGCGAGGACTTTACTTATGTACTAGCAGGTCCGGGTTATGTGAATAATGGGGGGATCTCCACTCTATGGCACGATCATTTTGCGGAGGAACTTACCGTAAAAAGTAGCCTAACTAAATTTTTTGGTGATCGCACGAATCAAATAGTTGCGGGATTTGAATTTAAATTTAATGACTATCAATGGATTGATATCACACGTCCTTGGATTGGGGCACCCATATTTATTGATGAGAACAGGACTTCGGAAACGTTTAGGGTAGGGGAAACTTTCGATGCATGGCGAGTTAAGCCAAAGAGAGGCGCTATTTTTATGACCGATAAATTAAGGTATAATGGTCTTATTGCTAATATTGGGGCGCGATTAGAATATTGGGCACCTGGGCGCTATGTGGACAATGCGGTAAATAATGCACTTGATTCAAATACCCTCTCCACCATCCCTACTTTTGTGGCACAAGATTATCTAGACAGTAGTACCGAGATTTTGGGTCTTCGCTATAAATTTAGGTTCTTACCCAAGATTAATGTGTCGTTCCCTGTTCGGGAAAATCAAGTGTTGTTCTTTAATTACGGACATTCGACACGAATTCCTCACCCCTCTTATATATATGCAGGTCTAGATCCTTTTTATCAAGATCAGTCCGATTTGCCTGATTTAGGAAACCCCAACTTGGATCCAGAAGTGGATATTTCGTATGAAATTGGGTTTAGAAATCAGATTACTTCTAACGATGCATTTAATGCGTCTGCTTTCTGGAGAGATAAATATGATTTTGTTACCACCCAATCTATTCGAGTACAGGATATCGATGGTCGGAATGTAAGTAAAGCCTTCCGTATTAATGGGGATTATGCCCGTTCCAGAGGGGTAGAGTTATCCTACATTAAACGCTACAAGGATTTAATTAGAGGTCAACTTTCCTTTACTTACTCACGAGCAGAGGGACTAAGTTCTACTAATGATGATAATTTAAATGCAATCAATGCAAACCAAAATATCGGGAGTAACGTAGAAACTCCATTAGCTTGGGATCGTCCATTTGATATAAAAGGTAATGTCACTTTTACCCATGATAGGCCACAAGGCTTGTTTGGCTGGTCGGCATTAAATGACTTTCAGATCTTTTTATCTGGGGTGTGGCGATCCGGTACCCGTTATACTCCTATGGAATTCATCGGACTGCAAAGAAATCCAGTTACGGGTAGAGAAGACTGGAGACCCATTTATGAGCGCACAGTCGATCCTGCTAAACGTTACAGTGAACTAGGCCCTGCTTGGTTTTACATGGATTTGAACATTCAAAAGTGGTTTGAAGTAAATGGGGTTCGTATTTCTACCTTTGTTGAACTTACGAATGTTTTGGATAACAGAAGTTCAGTCATCGTTAATCCAGTTACAGGTGAAGGGTATAAGAAATATCCTCGAGATCCTGCGGCGTTGATGGCACTTCGAAGTGATCGAAGTTATGATGTCCCAAGTAATGTTCGAGATCCAAGGTATTTAGATCCAACCGATAATAACTTACCCGCTTACGACAACCCGGCCAATTATATAGAACAACGTCACTTAATGGTAGGGGTATCGATTCGATTCTAACATGAATTCAATAAAAAAGCATATCAAACGTACGTTCTATCTCAGCATATTCCAAAAAAGTCTTTATGTATCTTTCGGATTCATGGGATTGTTATTCTTATTCTTAGTTGGTTCTACTACTTCGCTAAAAGCTCAAAAAAGCTTTGGGCAAGACCGAGCAGGTACGGAAGGTTTCCAGTTTACCAAAATCCCTGTCGATCCCCGTTCGGCGGCTATGGGGAACTCCAATATGGCCGATGCAATGGATGGCTCTAGTCTATATTGGAATCCTGCTTTATCTGCAGAAACGAATGGATCGGAATTTATGGTCAGTCATACGGAGTATGTGGCGGGTATTCAGCAAGATTATTTTAGTTATATCCAGCGTATCAACAGCTATGCAATTGGTGTTTCCGTTCAGTACTTAGGGTCTGGTGACATAATGGAAACTACGGAATTTCAACCCTTTGGTACGGGTAGAATGTTTTCAACCCACCACATGGCAGCCGGACTTTCAATTGCTCAGAAGGTAACGGATTTGTTCAGCTATGGCCTTAGCTTTAAATATTTATTAGAGAAAGTCGAAGAGATACAATACCAGAGTGGGGCTATAGATTTTGGTTTTGCTTACCGAGTAGGAGACACAGGACTGCGTTTTGCAGTAGGGATTAATAACTTTGGATTAGATGCGACTCCAGAAGGTACGACGAGTAGAGAGTCACTAGATGGCCTTAAAGAACTTGAACCGGAGACCAATACATCACTTCCTACTCGCTTTCATATCGGAGCGGCGTATGATTTGGTAAAAAATCAACAAAATAAGGTAATTCTTACTGCTCAAGTAACGAATCCATCCGACAATGCAGAGCAGCTAAACATCGGGGCGGAGTACAGTTTTATGGATCAGTTCTACTTACGTACGGGCTATGAGTTTGGTCAGTTAGAACGCCGTATGCCTAGTTTAGGGGGAGGCGTTGCGGTACCCTTTGCAGGCCGTACACTAATGGCAGATTATGCTTATACACGGTTCGAGCGTTTGGGGCAAATTCATCGAATAGGAGTGAGGGTAAGTTTATGAAATTAGCACGAATTCAACCTCTTATGAGAGTTTCAGCACCTTTAATACTGCTTTTTTTGATGATAGTTCAAGGTGGATGTAGTGAACTATTTAATACCAAAGACAATTCAGATACCGACGAAATATTTGACGAGGGTAAGATAGATCCACGCTTAGAAAATGTGGATGGTTATGCCCCTGTATTACCATTTTGGGGTGGTTTTGATGCTCCTAATGATGTACATGTTGGATTTGATGAATTTGTATATGTAACCGATGCCAATGGGGTGCACGTATTGGATAGGGCGGACCTATCCCCTCGTGTTACTATAGAACTAGTAGGAGCTGAAGCGGTAACGCAGGATAGACTTTTGAATGTGTACGTAGCAGCTAGGATTGACACCATTATTGAGAGTATTGATCCTACAATCACATGGAATTTACCAGCCGTGTTCAAAATAAAAAACTTAAATGGAGCTGGCCCCGTTACCTTTGTGGACACGCTTATTTTCCCCTTTGATGATGCGAGTTTAAGTACATCAGCGGCTCAAAATTCACGCTTAAATCGTAGCAATGGGACCAATTACGAAAAAGTGAAAATCACAGGTCTCAGCATATTAGCGGATAATACCTTGTATGTCACGAGAACGGGTCCATTCAATGAGACTACTCAAGTTGCGGCGCCAGATAATACAGTCTTAGAATTTCATCGAATAGTAGAAAACGGCATTAAAACAGATAAGATGCGTAACGTGCGTCAAATCAGAAGTCTTAGCCCAAATGTACCCTCTTTAAGAAGTGCTATAGGCCTGAGTGGAATTGCTACCTTTGTAGCCCCACCACAGAGAGATACCTATACCGATAATCGAAGCTTTTTGATTACCCAATCACAAGCCAACGTAGATATACCGTTTCGAGTTTTATGGATTGATGTAGTAGAGACGGTTGATGGATTGATTTATCAACAAAATTCACAACTACTTTCCCAGGATACCTCACAAGCCAGTGGTTTTCTGTATGAACCTAATAAATTCATGCGCCCTCAGGACGTGGCATTTGGAGGAGATGATGATGCCTTTATTTTTGTAGTAGATAGTGAGACTCACCGATTATACCAATTTCAGTCTAATGGTCAAGAAGGTGTTCCCCCACCAGCAGGAGCGGAAGATCAAACTCGCCAGATTTTGGTGTCTTTTGGTGAGTTAGGGGCAGGTCCTAAACAGTTTAACATGCCTAGTGGCGTGGCATATTTTCGCCGAGTAGTGTATGTAGCCGACAAAGGGAATAATCGTATAGCTCGGTATAAATTAACCTCTGATTTCGAATAAAACTATGCGAGACAGGCCTATATATGAATCCGGGGAGTATATATTTTCGGTTGGTATGTATCTCTTGATTTCGCTTCTTTTGGTGAATTGCTCAACCCAAAGTTCTGGCGACCTCTCGACTCAAGAATTAGTAGAGGCACGCAGTAAAGTTTTACTTATTTCATTTGATGGTTTCCGGGCAGATTACTTAAGCTCAGAACAGTCCCCATTTCTGCAAGAATTATCTAGAAATGGAGCTCGCTCAGAAGGGCTCATTCCTGTATTTCCGTCCAAAACATTTCCTAATCACTACGCTATTGCGGTGGGATTATACCCGGAAAATAACGGGATTATTGGAAACTCGATGGTAGATTCTGTCATGGGTAAAAGCTACAGTTTGGGCGATCGAGAGCAGGTAGAAAATCCAAACTGGTACCAAGGAGAGCCTATCTGGAATACGGCTGAAAAACAAGGTGTACGCGCTGGAACTATGTTTTGGGTAGGTTCAGAGGCCCCTATACAAGATATACGCCCAACCCACTGGAAAAGCTATGATGGCACAGTGCCCGATAGTGCTCGTATCGATACGGTCCTAGCTTGGTTGGGTTCGGATTCATCATCTGAAGTCGATTTTGCTACGGTGTACTTTAGTTTTCTGGATAGTCAAGGACATCGCTACGGTACGGATGCTCCCCAAACCAAAAAAGCATTACAGCGGGTTGATGCACTCATGAGCTATCTCATGCAGCAATTAGCCTCAAAAGGCTTAGATCAAGAGACTAATATTGTATTGGTTTCAGATCATGGCATGCATAATGTTTCTAGAGAGCGGGTGGTAACTTTAGATAGCTTTATTGACATCGACCGTGTGCGTTGGATTAGTGGGTCTCCCTCAGTGACCCTGAATATAGAACCTTCATATCGCATGCAGGCGTACCAAGAACTACGAAAAGCTCAAGAAAATGGAGCTCCTTTTAATGTATATTTAAAACAAGATATACCAGAGCGTTTCCGCTATAAGAATCATGATCGAACGCCAGATTTATTGCTATTGGCTAACTTGGGGTACACCATTACCACCACAGACCGCTTAGACTCTCGGCCCAATTTTCAATCGGGTGGAGCGCACGGCTATGATCCTACCCATCCAGAAATGCATGCCGTATTTATGGCTATAGGACCAGATATTGTTCCTGGCAGTACGCTTCCTCCTTTTGAAGTAGTACATGTGTACGAATTACTGGCCCATCTGCTAGGTATAGCACCCGCTCCTAATGACGGTAGCCTCGAAACGTTTGAGGGAATTCTTTACGATTAAATAAAGTTATTTTGTTGTGTAACAGAATGTTGTGTGCTTTGATACTGCATATTCGCTATAATTTGGATTGCATCTAATCAAATTCGGGCGCATATTTTATTTTAATTCAAGAATAACTCACTCTATTTTCACGCTATGCCTTACGTTGTTACAGAACCATGTATTAAATGTAAATACACCAACTGCGCGGCAGTTTGCCCGGTTGATGCTTTTCGAGAAGGACCTAATTTTTTGGTCATAGATCCTAATGAGTGCATTGACTGTGATGCATGTGTATCCGAATGCCCTGTTGAGGCTATTTATCCCGATGATGAGGTGCCTGAAAAATGGGAACACTTTATTGACTTGAACGAACGCCTTGCCGAAGCGTGGGAAGACAATGTTATCAACGAAACCAAGGATGCATTGCCTGAAGCAGATGAATGGGCAAGTAAAGAGGGCAAAGAAGATCAACTTCAAGAAGAGTGGTAACGCTACTGTGTAGGGTAGTTTTATATACATCACCCTGCTAAATCCATGTTAGCACTCGCTCCGTTTTTTGCAAAAGAACGTCCATCCATTATGGGAGTACTCAATGCTACTCCTGATTCCTTTAGTGACGGAGGACAGTTCAATCTGGTTAGTGCCGCTCTTCATCGTATTGACGAAATGATTGCCCAAGGCGCTTCGATCATTGATATAGGTGGAGAATCTACCCGACCATACGCCCCTGCTGTTGCAGAATCAGAAGAAATTCGCAGGGTTATTCCCATTTTACAAAACGCAGTACCCCGCTTTTCCGATCAAGTCCTTTTTTCCATTGATACCACTAAATACGGGGTAGCAGAGCAGGCCTTAGATGCAGGTGCGCTCATTATAAATGATGTCAGTGGACTTCAAAAATCCCCAGCAATGGCAGGCTTAGCTGCATCGTTCAATGCGGCATATATTCTAATGCACGCCCAAGGAAGCCCCCAGAACATGCAAGATAATCCGAGTTATACGCATGCCGTCACAGATATCGTTGATTTTTTAGTACAGCAAAGCGTGTTTTTGCAGCGGGAAGGAGTAGAACACATTATTGTGGATCCAGGCATAGGCTTTGGAAAAAGTCTGGATCACAATTTGCAGATTATTGCAGGGCTTGACAAAGTGGTAGAAATTGGCTTTCCTGTATTGTTAGGCGCCTCTCGGAAATCTATGTTTGGTCAGCTGTTAGACGATCGTGAAGTGGAAGGACGATTGGCAGGAACACTAGCGGCACATTATCATGGATTAATGCAGGGAGTGCGTATATTGCGTGTGCATGATGTGCAAGAAGCTAGCGATAGTGTACGGGTGTTTGAAGCTTTACAGGCGGCTAAACAACCATAATAGAATTTTAGCTTTTGTATAGATACTTTTAGGTCACATATTAGTTGGCTCGGTGAATCTATGACACACGCTATTATAAAACGTAAATTACCCTTTTGAATTGAATCCTCTAGGCTTTCTCGATTTTGGATTATTGGATTTTTTAGAGACACTAATTATTGCAGGAGCTTTAGTTGGTGTCTACCGTTGGATCCGTGGGACCTACGCCATTCGCGCGGGTGTGGGTATTTTATTTCTTCTGCTTATCAATTTTATTATTCGATTATTTGGATTCACTACGATCGATTTTATTTTAAGCGCCATTCTTGATGTAGGTATTTTAGCTGTATTTATCATATTTCAACCAGAAATAAGAGGGCTTTTATACCGAATAGGTCAGAATCCTTCTATTCGATTATTTGGTGGTAAGTCTAGCACGGAGCAGGTTATTGATGAAGTTATAAATGCGGTTAAGCATATGTCAACTGAGTATATCGGTGCTCTTATTGTTTTTGCTCCCCCTTCTGGTGCCTTGAATTATGACAATACAGGGACGCAACTCGATTCGGTGGTAAAACAAAAATTATTGGTGAGTATTTTTAGAAAAGAATCCCCTTTGCACGATGGCGCCGTTATTATTCGTAATAACCGGATTACTGCAGCAGGTTGTTTCCTATCTTTGTCGGAAAATCCTAATTTAAGTAAATCTCTAGGTACTCGTCACCGAGCAGCAATTGGTATGTCCGAAAATAATAATATGTTTGTTATTGTGGTTTCAGAAGAAACCGGCCGTATATCGGTAGCTCAAAACGGTAATTTAAACAGTGGACTTAGTATTCAGCGCCTTCGTAAAGAAATGGAGAGTAGTTTTTCTTTGACTAAGTTTAAAGAAGAAATAGCCTTTTCAGCTCCGTAAACGGAAATGAATCTGAAATAATTTGGGCTTAGTAAGCGATGAACGCTGTTCTTTACCCAGAGTTGCGTTCTAAGAAATGAGTATTTCCCTGTACTCTATATAGACTTCGAGCGGTCTTAACGGTGCCTTTTCCATAGTGATTATTGATACGATCAATGGCTTGATAACGCTGAGTGTGTTCGGCTTCATCCCGAAAAAATAGATTCATTTGGCTGGTTTTATCCATGTCTTGAGTGCTTATCATTAGACTACGAATGGCCATTTTTCGTTGGCAAAAAGAGTAAATGAGCTCAGTTAATTCTCTCATGCATGCGTCATACACATATTTGGTTATGTGAGTAAAACTAGGGGTTACAAAGCGGAAGCCTATGCTAGGATAGTCATTTTTATCAAAACCAATATGCCCCCCAAAACTACTCGAACGTATGCCATAGGCCCGCATTCGGTAGCAGATCATTTCGATTCCAATGGCTAGTTCACCTTTGATAGCTTCTGGGTCAGTACTTCCTTCGGAAAAGGTATGCCCATAACTGACGCCCCATTTAGGGGAATATTCATGATTTTCTTCGAGTATTCGGCCTTGATCTTGGCCGGTTATCGTTTCAAAAAGCATACGCCCAAAATGGGGTCCAAATAGACGCACAAAGGTGTTGGGCTCATTGTGTTTTACTACATCTCGTATGCGCTCATATCCTTCTGCTAGGAGATGCTCATAACGCCTTCGCCCTACCCCCCATACTTCGTTGAGTGGTAATGGGTGTATATACATTCGTTCATCTTCATTACTTAGAATAAGAGAAATACCGCGGGGCTTATCTAAGCCACTGGCTAGCTTAGCATAGGTTTTGGATCGAGCAATTCCAATAGATCCAAACAGTCCGGTCGTTTCCACGATATCGCGTTGTAGTTGCTGGGCAAACGTTCGAATTTGAGGTTCTTCTTTGCCCAAAAGAAAACTTGCGTCCATAAAATATTCATCCATTGAGTAGCGCTCTATTTGGTGTGAATAGCGATTCATGATATGATGTACTTGCGTTGATATAGCGGTATAGCTAGCGTAGTCTACCTGAAGCATGCATACGTAGGGGCATCGTTTGTAAGCCTCATAGGCACTCATTCCTGTTTTAATCCCCATCGAACGCGCTTCATAAGAAGAAGTGGCCACAATGCCTTTAACAGTTCCATTTTCTTTTCTCCACCCACCCACTATGAGGGGGATTCCGTACATATTCTTTCGGAGTTGTTCTACCTGCGCGTAAAAACAGGCAAAGTCGAAATGCAAATATAAGCGGTCCTTTCGGTGTCGATGTTGGTGTTCTGGGTAAACCGTGTTGTAGAGGGTAATACGATGTACGTCTTGTTCGGCTTGATATGAATAGTCATTTTTTTTCGGCATAAATTACTCCGCTATTGATATGTACAATATATGTGTGTAATTTAAAATGACCAAACAAATATTGGTCATGAACAACTTTCCCCTTGTCGAAATGCTCGCTTTTTTTCCCCGCTATTCAGAGGTGCACACTTTTGATTGGAGGCGCCGCTATGTGCGGCAGGTACGTCATATTAGATCCTGCCATACTAAGACGCTAGGAGGGGTGCAATATTCATTTTTTAGCATTGTTACTCAGCAGGGAGAGGCCATGGATGTACGTTTTAATCACGACGAATTATTTTGGGATGTAGTAGCGCTGCCTGGATCCGAGTTAGCTATACATAGCGAAGATGGCTCGCATTTTGTTATTGACCGAATACTGGTGCATCAACAGCGGCATAAGCATCAGCCTTCTCTTGCGCATCGTATGCGTCCTATCCGTTTTGAATGGCTTCCTCATGCCCAATGCGCGAGGCAGAGCCCTATTGAACATGCCAAGGTAGACCGCATGCATCCGTATCGTTTTTTAAAAGGAAAAAATAGCTCTTATCAGGTTCATAGGATAGAAACGCGTCATCTAGAAGATGTTATGGTCACCCGGCATTTCCATTATGTTGTTGAGGATACCGAGCGGAGGTTCTATCATGTAGTATACATATTGGATCAGGGAGATTGGCGGTTTATACAAGAAGTAGATGAACAGTTCTTATTTCATCGGTCTAGTCCCTGAAAAAGGGCTAAATAGTATGATTAGAATAATCGTAATTCGGGTTCGATAAGATGAGGCCCGTTGTTACGTACGTTGCCAACAGCAGGAGGAACAATATGGCTTTTAAGTCCATCGTCGGGATAGGGGGCCAATAGGTAGTTCAAATCTTCTATACCCAATTGTGGATTTAACCAATGAGTCCATTCAGATGAATGCAAAAAAACAGGCATACGGTCATGAATGTCTTGCATGGTTGCATTGGGTCGAGTGGTCAAAATAGAAAACGAGTAAAGAGAGTCCAATGGGCTTAAGGGAGAATAAAACCCCGCTGCAAAAAGAATAGAGTTATTGACCGCTTGTATATAGTGAGGAGTTTTATTCCCTTTTGTGCCGGACCATTCAAAAAAACCGTTCATTGGGATAAGGCATCGCTGAGTAGATACGGATCGCCACATGGGTTTTTCGACTATCTGTTCGGACCGCGTGTTAATGGGTAGTAAGGGGCGGCTTTCTACTTTCGGTTTCCACCCCATGAATCCCCAATGCATTGGTATCCTTATTAACTGGGGAGTATCGGTAGCGGGTTGAAGGATGACCGGTACGATATGGCTAGGCGCTATATTATAAGAAGGTAGTGTATGAGCGGTATTCTGCAGATGCTGTTTTCCAAAAATCCCATCATTTTCGTTTGGTACCGAAGATCCAATCAGTGTATCTATGGTAGTCAGATCACTAAAAAGAGTGTATCGTCCGCACATTAGATAAAAGAGACTATCTAATAGTAAATGCGAAGTACTATCCGTCTATTTTTTGCACGGTTTTCTATAATATCTTGCCCAAATTCGTCAGTATGGGGTGCATTAGGTAAGGGTTGTGTCTCTGCATATCCTGATGCTTTGAGATTAGAGGCTTTGTAACCTTGACTGACAAGAAATTTAACTACCTCAGAGGCTCTTGCTACAGAAAGTTCCCAGTTAGAAGGAAACCTTAATGTATTAATAGGAACATTATCCGTATGCCCTTCGATATCTACTTTAAAATTGTAAAATGATAATCCATTTAGAGCATCAGATACTTTAGTAATGATACCCTCACCTGAGGGTAATAATTCGGCACCACCTGAGATATAAAGTGAACTACTATTAAATGTCATGACAATTTCTTTGGTAGTCAAATCAATGTTAACTAAGCCTTGTTCACGTTCGATAGTTAAAACAGAATCAAGATCAGCTTTAATTTCTGCTAACGGAGTTTTCTGTATTTCTGTGCCCGTTACTTCTGATCGCATTCCTTCTTTCATTTGATCCCATAGAGCTTGATCAGGGGTACTTGAAGCAATTAGAATAGCAAAAAAAGCTAGCAGTAATGTAATCATATCACTGTAAGTAAGAAGATATTCAAGATCTTCCTCTGCTTCTTCTATTTCATTGGCGCTCATAACAAACTTATTTAAATTGTTGTGTTATCAGAATAGTTAATCATCCTTACCTTTACTTTTTCCATCTTTCTTTTTGAAGTCTCGCTGTAAAAAAGTACTAAGTTTGTCCTGAATAAAAAATGCAGTTTTCTTTTCATTGATTAGAATGATTCCTTCAAGCATAAAAGTCTCTCTAAATCGATTTATAGAGGCTGAATTTTTTATTTTTTCAGCAACAGGATAAAAAATAAATCGGGAGAGTATAATACCATATAGTGTAGTCATCAAAGCAGCTGCAAGTCCAGGTCCCATGCTACTGGGATCGTCCAAATTACCAAGCATATCAATTAGCCCAAATAATGTCCCGAACATACCAAATGCAGGTGCCGCTCCACCCATCGCGCGAAGGACATCAACAACAACCATTTGTCTAAAATAGGCTTCTTGGATGTGGTTAGTTCCGAATTGACGAATATCATCACTTGAATAATTGGTACTTAATAGAGAAAAAAGATAACCTTCTAGATATCCAGTACGCTCTTCCTCTAATTTATCTAGTGCATTTACTCTATCTTTTCTTATCTCATCGTTCCACTCAACGATTGCTTCAAAATCTTTTTGCAGAGATTTTTTATTTGCACCTGCTTGACTAAAAAAGTATCTCACTCCAGCTAAAGCCTTATTTACATACCTAGACTGGAAGGTAATGTAAGAGGCCATAAGTACACCCCCGATCACAATAACTAAACTAGGTATATTAAAAAATTGATTGCCTAAATCTTTAGTAAATTCGGTAACTTTAATTGTTTCAATTACACCAAAAATTATCAGTGATAAGCTGATAACTGTACCGATCATTGAGCCAAATGAAAATTTCATTTATTACTGTCCTCTGCGTATTTCTTGGATTAAAGTTTCTAACTCAGGAATGCTAGGTATAGGAATATTTGGATCCATTTGCACTGCTCGATTCCAATTGGCACGTGCTGCTGTGATATTTTCTAACATAAAAAAAATAGTTCCTTTAAGCGCGTAAGCGTCAGCTGTTTCTTGTATTTCGAGAGTTTTATCAATAAAATCTAATGATTGTCGATATTCCCCTAAATAAAACAAATCTTGAGCTTTTCGATAGTTAGTAAGTAACATTTGTATATCTTTAGCTCTGCTCTGGACAATACTAGAATCAATTACTACAATAGAATCTTTATCCGCTGGTCGCATACCTCTTAAATCTAAATAAAACTGTTCTTTAGATGGATCTAGTTTAATTTGAATATTTGAACTCTCATTTAAATAATTGACGGTAATTACTTCATTTAGAGGACTAGCATCGCTTGTATTTACGGTATTGCGTTGAGTGTTGGTATTTACCGTACGTCGACTAGTATCTTCCAATCGTGAAGAAGTATTACTTTGAACTGGCTCAGTGGTCGCGCAGCTCAACGTAAATATAATTATGTAAGCTACCAAAAGTGCTGTGAGCGTAGTCTTAGTCATAAGTACAATATGTTTAAAATCGTAGGACTGCATGGAATCCGAATCCAGTTTGTTTATAAGTTATACGGTCTTTGTTTGGTAATTTAATAGTTTCACCAGCTAGCATTAGATTCCCAAATACCGAAAGCCCAATATTTTTACTCAGATTAAATTGCACTCCAGGTTCTAACATAAACATTTCACCATCTTTGTTACCAAGAGGTAATTGCATATTTAGTTTGGAGTAGAATACTACTCGATATTCATCTATATCAGGATTCTTTTCTGATAAGGCTTGGTAATAAACTAAACCCAAATCAAACAGTGACATATCGAATAGAGTTAGATCTCTATTTTGAGATCTAATAATATGATAACCTGCTGTAAAACCAATATAAGAACTATTCTCTAAATCTAAAGGCTGTCTGTAAGAAAACGTTAAACTGAAATCTGTGAGAGCTTGTCGTAATAATGTATCGGCTTGATGTGAAAATGTAGTTGATGTGGAATCAGTGCCTGCGCCAGTACTATCATTACTTGATGTTGTAGTCGAGTATTGATTCCTATACCAGCTATCGGAGGATCTAGTTGTAATTCCAAAACTGACCAATTTTTGTGAACCTTGATTCAATGTAGGTAAAACTATAGGTGGGTTTGATATAAATGAGTTACTCCAAACTACTTCCCGTGATTGCGGATTCATAACACGAATTCCAATGACAAGTCCTTCTGGTTCTCTCCTTTGCAAACTTAATTCTACTAAACCTTGTACACCATATTTATAAGAAATCTCTTCTAACATTTCAGGTGATACATCTGCTAAGGACCTTCCTTGCATATTTAAGATTTGTAGTGTTGAATCGTTTCCTATAATCTTGAGTTTGTCATTTGGTTCTAGTTCTGGTGGTGATAATACGGTAAGTCCAGCATATTGGCGCATTGAATATTCGATCTCAGCCCGTAAATATTCTACTTCTTCATTTGTAAACCTTAGAGCGGAATAATTTATTTTATAGATCGCTATACGACGAACATTAACGGGAAAGTCAGCCAGATTTGGATGTAACTGTTCTTGGATTTTTTCAATCATATATGGGTCACCTTGCTCATGGGTGTAAATCTGAGCAGAGACATAAACTGTATTAAATAATCCTACAAAAGTTAGAACCAATAGTAGATTGAATAATCTTTTCATCATCTATGCTTCTGTTTTCATTTTACGACGTACTGCGTAAAGTATGGTTTTTTGAGCATCCTCTACTTCTGAATTAGTAGCCTCAGAAGGCATTTCCATTTCACTTAAAATAAGCTGCTGATCTCGTTTAGTACGAGACTTAAGTACTTTTTCTCTGACAGCAGCTGGAGCAGTGCGTAAAGCTAAAATAAGTGTTTCAGAAGGTATTTCGTCAAGTGCTGATTTTATTAATTCAATTTTTACTTTTGGTAAATCATCAAATCCGATAAAATATTTTTTGATTTTTTTTGCTAATTCTAAATCTTGTTCTGCAATTGAAGCAACATATGCATCTTGTTCAGAAAGTGGCATAGTTTCAATTGTATTTAGTATAGTTTCTACACCATCTGCCGCAACATATTTCATGTCAGAGATAGCTAAAGCTTTTGTAGAAAAATGAGAGGCAACTTTTTTATAAACAGAGATAGGTATATTGTTAATTTTTCCCATTTTAAGGAGAACAGATATACGTTTGTCTTCATCCATTTTTTGTAAAACAATACCAGCTCTCTCGCCAGCAACTTGAGCTAATAAAATAGAAACCATTTCATTAGATTCGTCTTTCATAAGGTGCAGAATTTGTTGATCTGTTAATTGATCAACAAAATCAAACATACTAGTTTCTTTGTCTTCTGACTCTTTTGGGCTTTTGTATGTTGTAATACTACTGCGGAGGTTCTCAGTCTCATTTATTCTTTCTTCGAGGGAAAGGCTACCAGAATTATCAATACCATAACTAAGCATTTCATAAATATTGGAACTCATATGAGGTTTCAAAATATTGATCAGTTTCTCATCTACACTAATAAGACTTTTTACGACTTTAGATGTACCCTGTTCTTCATCATTCGCAATCCATTCGCTAAACATGCTTGAGACAATTTTTGGCTTACTAATACACATATTTGCAATGAATGTTTTGTCTCCTTCAAATTTTGCCATTTCTTTAACAGTAGGACCTTTGCGCGAATATTCTTCATTTACTTCATTAACAATTGATTGTGGAATATTTAAAGTAGTTTTAGCTTTTCCTTTATCTTGTACAACCTCTTCATCATTTTTGGTCTTTGGCTTTCTTGAAACAGCAAATATTAAAACCATAATGCATAAAATTGCTAGTGCGAGAATAATGTATAATAGGTGCTCTGGGTTGTTCCAGTCAATTCCTAAAAATAGTTTCTGTTCTCTTTCTTCTATTATGGTTTTGAAAACAGTATCAGGCAAAAGAGGTGAAATATCATTAACTAAATTCTCTTCTTTATCTTCGTTAGGCTGTTCTTGGATGTTATTGACGATATTGGTACTGTCTAGCAATATCGCAGGGCTAGGTGCGGAAGGCTTTTTAATATCTTGTTCGAAAGCACGACTATTTCGTGGAAATACTTTTTTACTAACCGAGACGATATCACCCCGAAATTCATCTGCATTGGCAATTAACGAGGCGGCTTCTTCTACGAAATCAACATCTTCGTCACTATACGAGGTATCTACGAGTACCTTAATATTAAGTCTTGTAAGTTGAAAACGTGCATCAAATCCAGACGCTTTTATACTGTCTTGTCCAGTAGGCCTGTTTGATTGAAGATTAGGTGGTATAAAAGGGAGTCCAGGCAGGTTTTCAATTTTAATATCTTCTTGTGGTTGTACGACTTGGTAGCCTTTAGGGACTAAAATACGCTCTAATGTGGCCTTAACATCTACAATAAATGTTCCCTCTCGGTAGTAATCTGATAGTGCGTTATCTAAAACAACTTCATAGTATCGTTCGTATTTAGCCGCTTCTTCCTGCACATCTGCGGACGAATTCTGTCCAGGCACTATTTGCCCGGTTACAATCATACTCTGAAGCGCAATAATGCCCGTAAGAGCAAGAATTTTAAGGTTTCCTGCCATGATTTAACCCCCGTAGAAGGTATTTTATTTAAGCCTAAACGTAGATGATGTTTACTACTTCGTTAAGTATGCGAAAATTTTTTGAGTTTTCCACATTTTGGTGCAAAATAAGTAGAATATTAATCTAATGATAATAATCTTGAAAATTATTGGTAATTAGATGTTTAGGATAAATTAAGTTTCTTGTAGTGTAATATTATAAAAAATTATCCACACTTCGAACTACGTAAAAACACTTAAGTTGTACTTGTGCTGAATTGCTCATGACTTGGAAGAGAAGGCTAGCGCATAGATTTTCATTTGTTTAACCATAGAAGCCAGGCCATTAGCTCTGGTTGGTGAGAGATGCTCATTCATTCCAATTTCAGTGATAAATGTAGGCTCTGTTTTTAAAATAGCGGTAGGGGTTTGATGGCTATACAAGCGTACCATTAATGCCACAAGTCCTTTAGTGATAGCGGCGTCACTGTCTGCCTCGAATACAACCCGCCCTTCATTGAGTTCAGCATGCAACCAAACTTGGCTTTGACAGCCTTTAACAATATTGCTATCTATTTTTTTTGAGCTATCGAGCGGGGGAAGTTTAGATCCAAGTTTAATGATATGCTTGTAGCGTTCAGTCCAATCTTCGAAAAGATTAAATTCTCTGACAATTCTATTTTGTGTCTCTTCAATACCTGTTGCGGGCTGCGACATAGCGACGCTTAAATTTCTTTTAACTCTAGCTTACCGACTGACTTTACAGTAGAAATTTTGTTGCTGGTATCGTCTTTTATGGGACTGAATGACTGATAAATTGTTTGGTATTCGTCAGAACCGGGTACTTTATATCGAAATAACTCAGAGACTGTTTTACCTTCAAACGCACTGCTTAGTGCTTGCTCTATCATGGCAATATCATCTGGATGTATAACACTCTCCAATCCTTTTTCAAAAACATCGTCTGAGCTGAATCCAGTGACTTCTTCGAAAGCTTCATTGATGTATTTGCAATTGAACCCTGATTCATCCTTCGAAAACTTGAGTATGAATTCTTCTCTTTGTTTTAGTAATGATCCAAAATCGGTATTGAAAATAGCCTTAGCGCTTTCTTTTTTCTCTGTAACATCTCGTTGATACGACACCCAATGAGTAACCTCACCCTGTGCATTCATTAAGGGATGTATATCCCACTGGTTAATAAACTCTGAGCCATCTTTACGGTAGTTGATGGTGTGACCAAAGAATGCCTGACCTTCGATTAATCGTCTTTTGAGACGTTCCAAAATAGCACGGTCAGTTTTCGCACCTTGAAGAATTCGTGGTGTTTTGCCAAGTACTTCTTGTTTTGTATATCCAGTCATTCTGGTAAAACCGTCGTTCACATAAACAATTCTTGGCCCAGGTTTTTCCAAGCTAAGTTCGGTGATTATAATAGAGTCATAATCATTCCGAATTGCGCTTTCAAGCAAGTCTAACTGGTGTTTTAGTATTGCAATTTGATCAGCTTGTGACTGAAAAGCACCTTCTAGCCTTGCTTGGGCATCGGCGTCTTTGGCAAAATTCTTGATGTCGTTTATTTCAAATGGTTTGTCGTGCTTCATAGGGCCATTTTGGTCTCGAGGAGTTTTTCACACTATAGGTCAGCAACTAAACGACGAATAGTGGTTAATCATTCCACAACTTTAAATAAATAAAAGAAGTGCTTAATTTGAGCTTTTCTTAAAACAATTGCAGGATAAAAAAAGGGGGACTATTGCCCCCCTTTCCTCACTCACTCATCGAAGTAGCAGCTTTGCTTTAGCTTAGCTGCACGCTCTTTAAAATTTATTTAAACCTACACGATTATGTGAACTCATACAGATTAAATCATAGCCCGAACACTGTGGTATCATGTGCACATTGCTAACGGACATAGTGGCTTATCACATAACTTAGTTTTGAATAAATATAATACTGTAAGCGCTTTTTTGCTAGTATAAAGTATGTTTTTGAGTAATTTTTTTTCAGGTCACCAAAAGCTTTTTAAAACAGGCTAAAACCTTAAAATGATGGGTTTAATCCTTACTAAATAGTGACTGCGTGAATTCTTGAGCTGCTTCTACCACACTTTTTTTACCGGATTGAATCTCTATTACGAGCGCGTTTCGAACAGAGCTAGTGTGCCTAGCTTCCTGCAAATAGTGAAGCCAATAGTACTCACATAATTTTTGAAACCACTGTTCTTGTTGGAGTTTTCTTTTGTGCTCGAAGAATCCCTCTACTATAGCTTGTTCCAGAAATTTAGTTATGGCGTGCCAACTTTCAGTGATCCCAATGTCTTGGGTCGAACTGACCCCTAAAGTCGGTACTTGGTAGTTTTTAAGGGAATGATTGATTAGTTGGGAAGTAGATCGTAACGATTGTAGTGTTTGTTGAGCTAATGATTTTGTCATTCCGTCCATTTTATTCACCAATAAAACATCTGCAAATTCCAATACTCCTCGTTTAATCCCTTGTAATTCATCTCCACTTCCAGGTTGGTTAAGCAAAACAAAACAGTCCACCATATTTGCTACAGCACCTTCACTTTGCCCAATTCCGACCGTTTCTACGAGAATAATGGAATAACCAGCTAGTTCACATAAGCTCATGATGGATTGAGTAGCGTGGGTAACTCCACCGAGAACTTGTTGAGAAGGTGAAGGGCGTATGAAGGCATTTGGCTGGGTGCTCAACCGATCCATCCTAGTTTTATCACCTAGAATAGAACCGCCAGATAGTTGGCTGCTGGGATCAACAGCTAACACACATACTCGATGTCCTAGCGAGAGTAGGTGCATCCCTAAGGATTCTATGTAACTACTTTTTCCTACCCCAGGAGGGCCAGATATTCCTATTCTTATCGTTGGCGCATGTTCGGTAGCATTGAGCCGTACCAAGCTTTCTTTAAGTAGGTTTCCAGCCCTATGCTGATCTTCTGCTCTAGTACTTTCAAGCAGTGTAATTGCCCGAGAAAGACTTCTTATTTGCCCATTTTTAATGGAATTTATCCATTCCGAAATGGAAGTATGATCGCTGGGTTCCTTCATATACTAATTCGAGGCTATTCGATCTTCTAACGCTGCAAGTATAGATTTTGCTGCTTCGGTTATGGGTGTTCCTGGGCCAAAAATGGCAGTTACTCCGTCTGCTTTTAATTGAGCGTAATCCTGTTCCGGTATCACACCGCCTGCCACTATGATCATATCGTCGATACCTTGCTTCGTAAGGCCCTCGATTAGTGCTGGTATCAATGCTTTATGTCCACCGGCTAAACTTGATACCCCTACCACATGCACATCATTTTCGATGGCCTGTTTTACTACTTCATCCGGCGTGGAGAAAAGACTACCCATATCCACATCAAATCCTAAATCTGCAAATGCGGTGGCAATGACTTTTGCTCCTCTATCATGCCCATCTTGTCCCATTTTAACAATAAGCATGCGAGGTTGGCGTCCGAGTGACCGTGCTAATGTTCGTACCTGTTCTTTTAATTGCTCAAAAGCTGGATCTTTTTCATACACTTTGCTATATACTCCCTTTATTGTAGAATGATGTGCATTATGTCGCCCCCAAACGTGTTCTAGCGCTTCAGAAATTTCACCAATGGTAGCTCGTGCCCGAGCGGCTTCAATAGCGACGGATAAAATATTTTGCTGGGATGATTTTGCAGCTTCTACAAGAGCGGCTAAACGTGTTTCTACAAGTTCATTATCTCTATTCTGTTTAAGAAGAGTGAGGCGTTTTTCTTGGGACTGCCGGACTTTTGAGTGATCTATGTCACGAACATCCATGGGTGTTAGGTCAAGGCTCTTATATTTATTAACCCCCACAATAGTTTCAATTCCTTTGTCTATACGAGCTTGGCGTATGGCTGCGGAGGCTTCAATTTTCCTTTGGGGAAAGCCCTGTTCAATAGCTCGTGTCATTCCACCCATGGCCCTGATTTCTGCAATAAGTTCTTTGGCTTTGGTATACAGATCATGAGTGAGTGATTCCATGGCATAGGAGCCAGCAAAAGGGTCTATGATGTGAGTTAGATCGGTTTCTTCTTGTAATATAAGCTGGGTATTACGGGCAATCCGAGCGGCTGTTTCTGTAGGCAGGGAGAGCGCTTCGTCGTAACTATTGGTATGAAGAGATTGAGTCCCACCAAAAATAGCAGCGATAGCTTCGACCGTAGTTCGTACGATGTTATTTAAGGGGTCTTGTGCTGTTAATGACCAACCAGATGTTTGGCAATGGGTGCGTAACATTGTGGATTTGGGATTTTTTGGCTCAAATAAATCCTGCATTAGTTCCGCCCACAATTCTCTCGCAGCGCGTAGTTTGGCAATCTCTGTGAGCATATTCATTCCAATACCAAAAAAGAAGGAAAGCCGAGGAGCAAACTCGTCTACATCAAGACCTCGATCAACAGCTGTTCCAACATATTCTAGTCCATTTGCAATAGTGAAAGCTAATTCTAGCACTTCATTCGCACCTGCTTCTTGCATATGGTAGCCTGAAATAGAAATCGTATTGAATTTAGGCATATACTGGCGTGTATAGTCAATAATATCGGAGACCAAACGCATAGACGGGGTAGGGGGATATATATAGGTATTGCGAACCATGAATTCTTTTAGAATATCATTTTGAATGGTTCCACTGAGTTGATCTTGGGAAACGCCTTGTTCCTCAGCTGCTACAATATATGCCGCCATAATGGGGATTACAGCACCGTTCATCGTCATTGATACGGACATTTTATCTAGCGGAATCCCATTGAACAGTTGTTTCATATCTTCCACTGAATCAATAGCTACACCAGCTTTTCCTACATCACCCACTACCCTTGGATGATCTGAATCATAACCTCTATGTGTGGCTAAATCAAAAGCTACACTCAGGCCTTTTTGTCCATTTTCAAGTGCATTCCGGTAGAAAGCATTGGACTCTTCAGCGGTTGAAAATCCAGCATACTGCCGAATAGTCCAAGGCCTACCAGTATACATGCTACTGTATGGTCCCATGCGATAGGGAAATTCGCCTGGATTTTGTGGGTTAATACGTCTTTTAATGAGGTCATCAGGCGTATATAAAGCCTTTTTTTGGAGTTGTTCGGCATCTTGGGACAGAAATTCACTCATCGAATACGAATTAAGAGGTTTTGATGGGTAGAATGTGCAATAAACTAAGAAGTAGCCTTTTATGCTACATCTTCCATTCGAACTCCTACCAATCGACTAACACCGGTTTCAGGCATCGTGACACCATACATCATCTCTGCCTTACTCATGGTTTTTTTATTGTGCGTAATAATGATGAACTGAGTGTCATTTGAAAACTCTTTTATCATTTTAGCAAATCGTTCGATATTTGCATCATCTAAAGGAGCATCAACCTCATCCAATACACAAAAAGGTGAGGGTTTTACTAAATAGATAGCAAATAGTAATGCGATGGCGGTGAGTGTTTTTTCCCCTCCTGAAAGTTGGGAAATACCCGAGGGTCGCTTTCCCCTAGGTTGAGCTTTAATTTCAATACGAGCTTCTAGTGGATCTTCGGCATCTTGCTCTATAATCAAATCACAAAAGTCGTCAGCAAAGAACAATGTTTTAAACACACGTTGAAAATTATTTCGAACTTCTTCAAAGGTTAAGTTAAAGCGCTCAGTGGCCGTGGAATTGATTTCATCGATGGTTTCAAGAAGTTGAATTTCGGCTTTCGTTAAATCTTCAATTTGTTCTTCATAGAAGTTTAATCGTTTGCTTTCCTCTTCATATTCTTCAATGGCAAGCGGGTTAACTTCTCCCAGGCTGTTCACTTTTTGTTTGAGCCATGTAATTCGCTGTTTCATTTCCTCTGTACTTTTATCCTCAGGCAAAGGGTCACTTTCAAGCTGCTTAATGAGTAACCCGTAATTTTCCCATACATGGTCGCGAAGGCTTTCACTTTGTAAATCCATTTTTTCCTTGGCCATATGTAAATGATGAACTAGTTCAATGTTCACTTCTTTTTGACGTCGTATTTCTTTGAGCTGCTTTTCTATTTCGTTAATGCTCCCCCGTACTATTGCAGCAGCTTCTTGTGTTTTAGATAAAGCCTGATCGGCCTCTTCTTTTTGGATAGTCGATTGCGCTAGTTTTTCTTTCCAGCTAGTTACTTGTTCGGTGTTTAAATTGATTTGCTGACTTGCCTTACCAATGCGTTCCTCACGATGCTCTATGCGTTGTTCAACTCCATTTATACTAATCTGAGCACGTTGGATTTCACGTTCATGATTCTCAATCTTATTGGTAATATCCTGATGTTTAAGTTGGGCATCGTTATACCGGCTTTGTGCACCTGAACGCTGTTCTTCTAATGATTCTAATAAACTTTTTTGTTGTTCAAGTTTATGGTTATAGCCTTCAATATTTTGTTCGATTTCTTTTTGGGAGGGTGCTATGTTAGCAAGTTCTTGTTGGGCATTTCCCTCATTGGATTGAAGAGAGTTTTTTCGGTTAACCCGGTCGGTAATATTCTTTTGGTAAACTTGTACCTTTGAACTCATAGAGTGTTTTTGCTGCTCTAATGTGCGAATCTGTTGTTCGAGATCTTTTAGTGCTTTATTGAGTACGGGTAAATCAATCTGTGCGCTTTTGTTTTCAATCTGTTCTAGATAGTCGGTGAGCTTCTGGAGCTCTTTTTGAATGTTAAGCTGCTGTTTCTCTAAACGCTCAATCTTAGTTTTTAGGCTTACCCGCATACCTGCGTGGCTACTCTTACTGCCAGATGTATAAAAAGAGTGTCCACTACGAACATCTCCTTGTAAATTCACCGAGCTCCATTCTTTCTTTAGCTCTGTTTTATTCATATGCTCGACGTCCTCAAATACAAGAACATTACCCAATAAGAGTTGCTTTAGGGCAGAGTACTTTGCTTTACAATCCACATGATGAAACAAGCTACCATCAGCAACATCATAGGTAGCGGCAAGCTGTTGTAGAGGAATAAACGTAGCCAAGCCTTTTTTGTGTTCTTTTAACAATTTAGCAGCCGCAAGTGCTTCTTCCATTGTATCCACGACTAAATAATTTAGCATAGGACCAAGTGCCGACTCCAAAGCAACAGCATACGTCTCATCGGTTGAAAAAACATCACTGACGGTCGTCATGCTTTTAAAATTAAATCGCTGCTCTTCTAATAGATATTGGACACTCGATGGAAAAGCCTCATTTGAAGCAGCTAAATCTTGAAGAAGTTGCGACTCTGACTCGGCTGATGCTAAATCACTGCTAAGACTGCGAATCTGATCCTTCGTCTCGTTCTGAGTATGAGCGAATTGTTCTTTTTTTGAACGAGCCTCTTCTAACGACTTTTCCTGTTGGCTTCGATCGCTGAATATTCTTTCTAGCTGTTCATCTACCTTACGTTGTTGCTCAGTAATGGTAGAAATTTCATTATTCAAGTTAGAAATCTCAGACTCAATGCGTTCTAGATCACCTTCGGTATTTTCGAGTTTGGACTCAATTTTAATTCGTTTGGATTGAAGCTGAGTCAATTCATTTTTAGCTGCACTAATCTGAACTTCAAGCTCATATATTTCGTGGCGAACTTTGCTGTATTGCTGTTGGGTTTGAGTGTAAATGACTCTTGAATCTTCTAAACTTTTCTCAGATCGTGCTTGTTCTGTAGCAAATTCCACTAGTTTTTCCTGACTGTGTGTTCGAACTTGCTGTAATTCTGCTAAATCCTTACTACCCTGTTCGATATCCCTTTTATATTCACTTAGAACTTTTTCTTCGCTTTCAATTTTTTGCTGGGCAATACGAATTTGGGTGGTAGCTTCTTGAACAGCTTCTGCTAGGGATTGTACTCTGCGTTGAGCTTCGGACTGTGCTCGTTCTTTTTCCACGAGGGCTTTTCGGGCCTGCTCATCTTCGGCTTCAAGTGTATTTAGTTTTTGCTGGAGCTGTGTTTTTTCAAGCTCTGCGGAGTTCACGCGTTCAATTAGTGGATTTAGCTCTTGTTGAATCCGCTCGTACTCATGCAAGCTAAGCGCTTTATCAAGTTTTTCTAGTTCTTCTTTATATCCTTTTGACTTAATCGCTTTCTCTGCTTGGATTTCTAGGCTTCGTGTTTTCTTGCGTAATTCAATTAATAAATCATCGATGCGTTGAAGATCTTTACGTGTTTCCTCAAGTTTTCTAAGGCTTCTTTTTCGCTGATCCTTATACCTCGTGACACCGGCAGCCTCCTCAAAAAGTTTCCGTCGATCGTTGTTTTTATCATTTAAAATTTCCTCTACCATCTTAAGCTCAATCACCGAATACGCATCCGAACCCATGCCCGTATCCATGAACAATTCCATGATGTCTTTTAATCGGCATGAAGTTCCATTTATAAGGTATTCTGAATCTCCAGATCGGTATAAACGACGAGTGATGGTGAGCTCTGAATATTCAATGGGTAAAATACCTTTATCATTTACAAAAGTTAGAGACACCTCAGCCATCCCTAGAGCTTTTTTTTTGGCTGTACCATTAAAAATCACATTACTCATTGCCGAAGATCGTAATAACGAAGGTCGCTGTTCTCCCAGAACCCACCTTAAGGCATCTACAATGTTAGATTTGCCACACCCATTTGGCCCGACAATAGAAGTAATTCCACTATCAAAGCTCACTTTTGTTTTATGAGCAAAACTTTTAAATCCTTGTAATTCGAGTTCAGATATGTACAACGTTTACGGGGCTTAGGCTTTTAGCTTACTTGGAAGCCAAGAAATTTAGACGGTCATTATTTCCGATTCTTTTTGCTGCAATAGTTGATCTACGTTACTAGTGTGCCCATTGGTCACTTTTTGAACCTCTGCTTCTGCCTCAAATTTAGAATCTTCGGGTAAGGAATGGAGTTCGACTGCTTTTTTCACCGCGTCATTGGCATCTCGGCGTGCATTACGAATGCTAATACGTGCTTGTTCAGATTTATCCTTAGCCACCTTGACTAATTCTTTGCGTCGCTCCTCGGTTAAAATAGGCAGAGGTATACGAATCAAATCACCATCATTCATTGGGTTGAGTCCCAAACCTGAGGACATAATCCCTTTTTCTATATCTGTTATAATACTTTTATCATAGGGTTGTACTAAAAGTAGACGTGGCTCAGGAGCTGAAATATTCGCTAATTGCTGAAGGGGGGTTTGGGCACCATAGTATTCTACTTGAATACCTTGAATTAAAGCGGGGTTTGCCTTGCCGGCACGAATATGCGAAAATTCTTTTTTTAAATACTGAACCGCATCGTCCATTTTCATTTCTGCTTCATCTACTATTTCTTGCAGTTCGTCCGCAATCATAATGTTCTCCTACCAAGTTTTTGTTCAACTGAGTTATAATAGTATCGCCTTCCCTACACATCTCCCTACGGGTTGATGTATGCCAAATACCACCTTCGAAAATACTAAATGTGTAGTATAAATCTTAATAATTTGTGGGGCAGTTTATTCCCAAATGACCGTGGTACCGTCATTACTTCCTTCGCAGACGATCTTTTTAAGTGTACCCTCTTTATTCATATTAAAGACGATGATCGGGGTTTCGTTTTCACGGCATAGAGTAAATGCTGTGAGGTCCATTACGGATAAGCGTCTTTTTAGGACTTCATCGCCAGTAATAGTATCAAATTTAACCGCATCGGGAGTGGTTTCTGGGTCTGCGTCGTAAATTCCATCGACCCGAGTGCCTTTGAGTATTACATCGGCTTCTACCTCAATAGCTCGAAGGGCTCCAGCGGTATCGGTAGTAAAATAGGGGTTACCGGTTCCGGCACCAAAGATAATGACTCGTCCTTTTTCTAGATGTCTGACAGCTCTTCGGCGTATAAATGGCTCCGCAATAGCCTCCATTCGAATAGCACTCATTAGTCGAGTCATTATTCCACTACGTTCTAGTGCATCTTGGAGTGCCATCGCATTAATCATCGTGGCTAACATTCCCATATAATCACCTTGAACACGATCCATGCCTTCGGTAGCTCCTTTCACTCCTCGAAATATATTCCCACCACCAATTACAATACAGATTTCTATGCCTTGCTCGTGGATAGATTTGATTTCTTTTGCGTACTGATGAAGAATATTCCCATCGATACCATGTCCCTGTTCTCCCAGTAAAGCTTCGCCACTGAGCTTCAAAAGTATGCGTTTGTATGTATTTGCCACGCTATTTGGATTTATAGGATAAAAAAAAGCTGACTTGAAAATCAAGTCAGCCTAATGTACTGAAATTTTAATTAAGCGTCTTCGCCTAATTGAATTCGATGGAAGGACACAACAAGAGGTGCGTTGTTATCCTCTAAGTATTTTTTAACAGACAAGCTGTTATCTTTCACAAATTTTTGATCCAGAAGAACTCGCTCTTCATAAAAGCGACGTAGCTTACCTTTTGCAGCTTTTTCCGCTATTTCTTCTGGTTTGCCTTCATTGATAAGAAGTTCTTTGGCTATTTCCAATTCTTTCTCTACAACCGAGGCGTCAACTTCAGCTTCAGTAACGGCAATTGGCTTCATAGCTGCAACTTGCATCGCCACATCTTTGCCGATTTCTGGGTCGATAGAAGGTCCGTCGAATTCGACAAGTACGCCCAATTGATTACCTGGGTGAATGTAACTAACCATGGCGCCATCGGTTTGTGCAAGTATGGTAGTACTGATTTGGATTTTCTCTCCAATCTTGCCCGTCATGTCTTGAAGATGATCGGCTATACTGCGACCGTCAATTTCAATAGTTAACAATGCCTCAACAGACGCTGTGTTGTTGTCATAAGCTGCATTTAAGAAGACATCAGCTTGTGCTTGAAAATCTTCATTCCGGGCTACGAAATCGGTTTCACAGTTGATCTCAATAGCCACTGCTTTTTTGGCATCATCACTAATTCGTGTGAGAATTAACCCTTCTTTGGCTTCACGATCGGCTCGCTTATCAGCTACTTTTTGGCCTTTTTTTCTAAGAATCTCAACAGCACTGTCAAAATCACCTTCGGCTTCTGCCAAGGCTTTTTTACAGTCCATCATGCCTGCTCCGGTCATGTCTCTTAGCTTCTTTACATCTGCGGCAGAAATGCTCATTTGTATGTCTCCAAGATTGAAAGTTTGGTAATTTAAATAGGTGAATTATGCTTTTTCTTCTGAAGCGCTGTCTTCGGTAGTCGCTTCATCTGAGGTATTTTCCTGTGTAGAGGTAGCTGCGTTTTCTGCCTTCTCAACAGGTGCGTCTTGAGGTTCTAAGGTCTCAAGATTGCTGGTATCTTTTTTCTTGCGGCGAGAACGCAATTTGGTTTTAGGTTCTAGATCCTCGTCAGAATCTACTTTGGCATCCATGGCTAGTTCTTCCATATATGCCTCTTCTTCGTATGCTTCACGTTCAGCTGCTCCTTCGATAATGGCGTCAGCTACCTGAGAGGTTACTAGCTGAATAGTTCGTGCAGAATCGTCATTACACGGCACAATGTAATCAGGAACATCAGGGTCGCTATTGGTGTCTACCATCGCAATGATAGGAATGTGCAGTTTAATGGCTTCGCTTACTGCTAAATGCTCTTTCTGAATATCTACGACAAAAATAGCACCTGGTAGGCGATTCATGTTGGCAATACCACCGAGTGTATTTTCAAGTTTTTCTTGCTCACGTGAAAGCATAAGGCGCTCTTTTTTGGTGAGCTCGTCAAAGGTGCCGTCTGTTTTCATACGCTCGATTTCTTCCATACGAGAAATGCTTTTTCTAACGGTAGCAAAATTGGTTAACATACCACCTAACCAACGGTGTGTTACATAAGGCATTCCAGCTCGAACCGCTTCGTTACGAATAATTTCGGTCGACTGTTTTTTAGTACCTACAAATAAAATTGTCTTTCCAGCACGGGATAATTTCTGGATTTCGTCGATAGCTTCTTGAAGATAATTTTGTGTCTTCTTTAAGTCGATGATATGGATCCCGTTGCGTTGCATAAAGATGAATTCTTTCATCTTCGGGTTCCATCGACGGGTTAAGTGACCAAAGTGGGCACCTGATTGAAGTAGTTCCTGAATGGAGGCTGCTTTAGGCATGGTATAATTGTGTTAGGTTATTCCTCTGTGTGGATCAACTCTTTAAACCTATTAACAGGGTTGAATTGCTAAAAAAACAACTCTAACTGTTAACACCTAGTTAAAGATCACCACACATGTGTTTTTGTGTGTCGAGCCGAGCTCTAATCGCAAAAAATCAACCAGTACAAAATAGAATTTATACAAGCTGATCTTTGTTATGTTCTTGTTATCGTTTACTGAATTGGAAACGTTTACGCGCCTTTGGCTGTCCGTATTTCTTACGCTCCACCATACGACTGTCGCGTGTTAGAAGTCCATGCTCTTTTAGACGTGAGTGCATACCTTCTTGTTCCCCATCGATGGCACGTGCAAGTGCATGCTGTATAGCACCAGCTTGTCCTGCCTTTCCACCACCTCGTACGGTAACTTTGATGTCGAATTGTCCATCCATTTCAGTAATGTGCATCGGTGAAAGAGCGATATTACGCATAGCTTTTACCGGTAGATATTCTTCGATGGGTACGTTGTTAACGATAAATACACCTGTTCCTGGCTTTATGTATAAGCGAGCAGTAGAGGTTTTTCTTCGTCCTAGATAATTTGCTTGGGCCATGATAGTTTAGAGCTCTACAATTTCAGGATTCTGTGCAGTATGCTGATGAACAGGACCGGCATACACACGTAGATTTTTTAAAATTTTTCTTCCCAATTTGTTTTTTGGTAACATGCCTTTGACAGCCATAGTAACCAATGATGTTGGGTCTTTTGCCATTTTTGCTTCGGCACTTGTAAATCGCTCACCACCTGGATAAAAAGTGTGGTGGAAGTACATCTTGTCCGTCATTTTTTTGCCGGTCAATTTTACTTTTTCAGCATTAATTACAATAACGTTATCACCTGTATCCATATGAGGAGTAAAGGTAGGTTTGTTTTTGCCACGTAAAATTGACGCAACTACACTACTCAATCGTCCTAATGGTTGGTCTTCGGCATCCACTAAAACCCAGTTCTTGTCGATATCACTGGCTTTGGCTGAGTATGTTTTGAAACTTAAAGTATCCACAGTATTTGTGTTTAATTGCTTTTTTGGAAAGACGTAAAAATTACGGGAAAAAAAACTACTTATCAACAATTATAATTACAAAGCTGTATGAAAGATGTTTTTCTTTGAAAGCATGACATATTCAAATGGAATCAGCAACATAATTTATCATTTTATGGCCTATTGCATTAGTATACTCCGTCATTACTTATCAAACAGTCGAGTCTTTTCTAACCAAAAAAAGTTTGCATGGTCAGTTTTCGAAGTCAAAGTCATATAAAGTGGAGTTTATTGCCGATTCTAAGCGCAACGGCATTATTTTCACTTAGCTCGTTTGGGAGTGGGATAGCAGTAGCTCAAAGCTTGGTGTCTGAACAGCCGTATGACACAGCGCACATGCTCAGCAATGTTGCTGTCCAAACTCATAGTGTACAACAGAATTTACCTTTCGAGCTTAGCCCCGAGCAAGGTTTTTACGCTGATTCGGTCGAATTGAGATTGCTGAATAAGCAACCAGGGTGGGATTATTATTTTAATGTGCAGGGGAAAAAACCAGTTGATTGGGTGTTCCCAGAAGATGGAATTACATTAAAGGCTTCGAATGCAATTCGAATATTAGCCATTCAGCCCGAAACACAAGATACGGTGGAAGGATTTTATACTTATTTACTCAATCAAAACCCTAGCTTACCGGTTTTATCTCTCATTTTTGAACCTGGTGATTTTTTTTCGGGGGACCGAGGTATTTATGTGAAAGGCTCAAACGGAATACCAGGTTATTGTAGAAGTTCTCCTCATAATTGGAATCAAGATTGGGAGCGCCCCATACAGATGACCCTTTTTGAGCAAGATGGGAGTGCTTCAGCTGTTCCTATGTTTTCGGTGGCGGCGGGGGTAAAAATTGGAGGTGGGTGTACTCGACTTTACGATCAGAAATCATTGGATATTTACTTTCGATCGGATTATGGACTCTCCCGGTTGAACTATCCACTATTCCCAGATAAGTCAATTACCGAGTTCAATCGCTTATCTCTTCGAAACGGCGGGCAAGACTGGTATCGCGCAATGATTCGAAATGCATTTTCTCAAGAGTTAGTACGGGGTAGGATGGATCTTGGGTATCAATCATACAAGCATGTAGCCGTCTATTTCAATGGGCAATATTGGGGAATTCATATGCTTCGAGAAAAGCAAAACGAAGATTTTATAGAATCCAATTATGGGATAGATGCCGATGCTATTGATTTACTCTCAGGTAATGCATCGGTGGGGGAGGGTTCTGCGGCGCATTACGAACAGATGCTAGAATATGTGAACGAAAATGGGTTGGAAGATTCGGTGCATTATGCATGGATTCAAGAACGCATGGATGTAGAACAATACATGGAGTACCTCATTGTTGAAATATTCTTAGCAAATGGGGATTGGCCGGCCAACAATATAAAGTATTGGAGGGCGCAGTCGGATACGGGCAAGTGGCGTTGGATTCTGTATGATGCGGATATGACTATGGATAGTCATTCACGTGGCCGTTTAGAAACAAATATGTTTGAGAAATTGCATATGCTCACCGAAACTAATTACGAGCACCCAACATGGTCCACGCTACTAATACGGAAATTATTAGAAAATTCTACCTTTAGAGCTTCATTTTTACAACGCTATAGCGTGCATTTACAACTTAGTTTTAATCCAAGCAGATCACTGGCTTTAATGGACAGTATTGCTGGGTTAATAGCGGATGAAGTGCCGGATCATATGCGACGTTGGTCTAAATCGATGCGTCTAGGTAATGATATGAATTGGGAAAAACATCTCGATGTAATGCGCGATTTTTTGAGCCAGCGACCCGACAAAGAAAGGGAGCACATTCAGAGTTTTTTCGGGACAGGGGATATCCATCGTCTTGGCACAAGTGTAAATCGTGCCAAATCCGGAATGATTCTGGTTGAAGGGGCTCGAAGTGATACCGCTGAATACGTGCCAATATACCATGATATACCCGCTCAACTACGGGCTATTCCTGCTGCTGGATACCGTTTTGTGCGCTGGGAAGGTCTTAGTCATTCCAACAGCCCTGACATTCAAGTTACACTTGACAAAAATAGTGAGATTCAGGCCATATTCGAGCCTATTACAACCACACAAACCAGCGAGGTAGTCATTAATGAGATTCATTACAACGCCTCATCTACTCAAGATTCTGATGATTGGGTCGAATTACATAATCCGAATGATTATGCAGTCGATATGAGTTACTGGTTTTTTTCCGACTCAGATGATGCACATCGATACTATTTTGCTCAAGGAAGTTTATTAGCAGAGGGTGGTTTTCGAGTATTAGTTCGGAAACCTGAGGATTTTGCTGCTATTTATCCCACCGTCAGCGTTGCAGAAGGTCCAATTGGATTTGGATTTGCTGGTTCTGGGGAGTTACTGCGACTATTTAATGCACAGGGACAATTGGTAGATTCGGTGCGATATGACGATGAGTCTCCTTGGCCTACAGCTGCAGATGGGCAAGGAGCCAGTTTAGCCTTAGTTAATCCATTACTAGATAATGCTGAAGCTCGTTTTTGGAGTGCATCTTCAAATGGAGGAACTCCCGGGGAACCAAATTTGGACGTGCTAGTGGCCAATGAATTGAACGAGAATCCCCAATATAAAATAGACCAACCATATCAAACTCAACTAGGCAACAATTACCCGAACCCATTTAATCCTACCACAATAATTCCCTTTAGTCTGGAAAAGGCTTCAAAGGTGAGACTAACCGTCTATGATATGCTAGGCCGTACTGTACGGGTAATCATAGATGAATACCGTTCAGCAGGGACACATGAAGTCCGTTTCAGTGCCGGTTTGGATGGGCTATCAAGTGGCTTATATATGTATAGTTTAGAGTTTGATGGTGAGCGAATAACAAAAACAATGCTACTTTTAAAATAAGCCACACTAAAAGGTAGGTTGGACTTCCCCAAATAGGGAAAAAATTCGTACATTTATAATCTGTAAAGGGTTAGCATGGGCTTGAATGAAGGCGGATGCTAGCCTCATACTATTTTATCATTACATACATTCAACACTTTCACAAAAAGACTCCTAAATGAGCGATTTTAAGAACACAAGAGTAGCATTTGAAACAGGAAATGGCACAGCACACATGTTTAGTTTGTCCAAACTAAATGAGATGGGCTATGAGGGAGTTGATAGGCTGCCTTTTTCAATAAAAATATTATTGGAAGCGGTACTACGTGAGTATGATGATTATCTGGTCACAGCAAAAGACATTGAAACACTGGCCAATTATGCGCCGGAAAATCCACAGGGAGAGATACCATTTAAGCCTTCCAGAGTGGTGCTTCAAGACTTCACAGGGGTCCCTGCAGTAGTTGATTTAGCCGCTCTTCGCTCAGCTATGAAGCGCATGGGTGGAAACCCTGAAGCCATAAACCCCCAAGTCCCTGTTGATTTAGTTATTGATCACTCGGTTCAGGTAGATATGTTTGGGCAAGAATTTGCGTTCATGCACAATGTCGAAAAAGAAATGGAGCGCAACCGAGAGCGATATGAGTTTTTAAAATGGGGTCAACAGGCTTTCGATAATTTTCGGGTGGTACCTCCTGGACGAGGAATTGTACACCAAGTGAACCTTGAATATTTAGCGAGAGGAATATTTACAAGAACAGAGGAGGATGGGTCCATTACTGCCTATCCAGATACCTTGGTTGGAACGGATTCACATACTACCATGATTAACGGTCTTGGAATTTTAGGATGGGGCGTTGGTGGCATTGAAGCGGAAGCAGCAATGCTAGGACAACCTATTAGCATGTTAGTTCCAGAGGTAGTAGGGATGAAATTAACAGGGAAGCTTAGAGAGGGCGTTACGGCAACTGATTTAACGCTTACTGTTACTCAAATGCTTCGTAAGCATGGTGTAGTAGGAAAATTTGTCGAGTTTTATGGGGAGGGAATTAGCAATATGAGTTTGCCCGACCGGGCGACCATAGCCAATATGGCACCGGAATATGGAGCCACCATGGGATTCTTCCCTATTGATCATGAATCCTTACGGTATATGCGGCGCACTGGACGATCGGAAGAACTAGTGCAACTGGTTGAGCACTATACCAAAGCCCAAGGTTTATTCCGTACTGATAACACACCAGATCCTCACTTTACCAGCACACTTGAGTTGGACTTAAGTACGGTTGAAACTTCGCTTGCAGGACCAAAATTACCACATGACAGAATAACATTAGGTAATATGAAGCGCACTTTTGAGGCGGCTTTAACGAGCGATAATCCCACGATGGGCTTTGCTCTAGCTCAAGATCAGTTAGCCAACAAAGCGATGTACCGCAATGGCCAAGATATTGAAATGAGACATGGTGATGTAGTGATTGCTGCGATAACTAGTTGTACTAACACCTCCAACCCAAGTGTTATGTTGGGAGCAGGTATTGTCGCCAAGAAAGCTGTTGAAAAAGGTTTGAAAGTGCCAGCATATGTAAAAACTTCATTGGCACCTGGTTCTCGTGTCGTGACAGAATATTTGAATGAAGCTGGATTAACTGAATACTTGGATACCCTTGGCTTTAATCTAGTAGGCTACGGTTGTACTACCTGTATTGGGAATTCAGGGCCACTTCCGGCCCCCGTAGAAAAGGCAGTCAAGGAAGGAGATTTGATTGTAGCAGGAGTGCTATCTGGAAACCGAAACTTCGAAGGGCGTATTCATCCCTATGTGAAGGCCAATTTCTTAGCTTCCCCACCCTTAGTGGTGGCTTATGCATTAGCAGGAACCGTTGATATAAACCTGGCAACCGAGCCGCTAGGTAAGGACAAAGACGGAAATGAGGTGTATCTAAAAGAACTATGGCCAACCACAGATGAAATTGCAGCTGAGCTTGATAATGCCATACGACCAGATTTGTTTAATAAAATGTATGAGGATGTATTTGAATCACCAACCTGGGAAGAAATCCCAGTGAGTGGCGGGGAACTCTTTGACTGGAAGGATTCATCTACCTATATACAAGAACCTCCTTTTTTCATGAATATGTCCGAAGAATATCACCCCATACAGCCAATAAAGGGAGCTCGTGCGCTGGTTAAGGTAGGTGATTCAATTACCACTGATCATATTTCTCCAGCCGGAAATATTAAAGAAGATGCACCTGCAGGTTTGTTTTTAAAGCAAAACGGGGTACAAAGCGTTGATTTTAATTCGTACGGATCGCGTAGAGGGAATGATCGAATTATGACCCGAGGCACATTTGCCAATGTTAGGTTCAAAAATCAACTAGCGCCAGGAACTGAAGGTGGATTTACTACCTATTTCCCTGAAAATGAAGTGACCAGTATTTTTGAAGCTTCTGTAAAATATAAAGCTTCAAATACCCCACTTGTGGCCTTGGCCGGTAAGCAGTATGGCACGGGATCCTCTCGTGATTGGGCTGCAAAAGGTACCAACTTGCTAGGTGTTAAAGTAGTTATTGCAGAATCCTATGAGCGTATTCACCGTTCTAATCTGGTACAAATGGGAGTACTTCCACTACAATATAAAGAGGGAGTAACTGCCGATAGTTTAGGGCTAGATGGTACCGAGCATTTTGATGTTGCAGTGGATGATTCAGTACAAGCACGACAAGAAATTCAGGTTGTTGCCACCAAAACGGATGGAACGGTTATTGAATTTACCACCGACTGCCGCATAGATACTCCAGTGGAGGTAGATTACTACCGCAATGGGGGTATTTTACACACGGTACTGTTGGATTACGTACAAAAAAACCAAGCTAATTAAAGATAGCAGACGTGACAAAGCGTCAACCACTTACCTTGGTTTTAGGCCTATTTGGTTGGCAAATTACTCATTGTGAACCGTTCGGCTAGTTTCCTCGAACTCACAGGTATGTATAGTAGAATTTGGATAAAAAGCTGTTTAAGCCATTGAAGCTTGGATTTTCGCCCCATTTTCATGTTCCAGTGTGCACGACGAGCTAC
Source organism: uncultured Balneolaceae bacterium (assembly GCA_938091655.1). Lineage (GTDB taxonomy): Bacteria > Bacteroidota > Rhodothermia > Balneolales > Balneolaceae > UBA1275. The sequence continues at coordinate 42,263 of CALKOA010000023.1, forward strand.
TTCAGTTACAACCGCGTCGAAATTAGTCGAATACGAAGTGAGTGGTAATGGATGTTCCGAGGGCTTATACAATACACCTTTGTCATTGAGTTTTTTGACATCTTTGGCTAGTTGCCATGCTCCCAACCATCCTAAATTCATTCCCTGTCCGCCTATAGGGCTAACAACATGGGCGGCATCGCCCACCAGGAATAAACGATTTTTCTGTCTCCAGGCTGCTCTGTGGTGTTGTACACCAAAGCTACTAATCATTGAGCAATAATTTGCATTGGGTCTTTCCCCAACCCGCTCATAAATAGCTTCACTAAGCCACTTCGGTTGTGGCTTTGAATGGTAGTGCTCGGTTTTAATTACCCATCGTCTTTTTTGATCAGCGATGGGAAAGGATTCCACCAATCCCTCCGAAGTGATGTACACAAAAGGGGGAGATGGAGGATATTCTGAGTCTGGGAAGTCTCCCATTACGTAAGAATCGGGATATGGACTTCCTCTATATGGTATACCCGCCATTCTTCGTAAGGTGCTATTTTTCCCATCACAAGCAATCAGAATGGGAGTTTTAAGTTCTTGTGTCTCGGTAAGTTGATTCTCCGGTGAATGCGGGACTTTATGTGAATAAACAATTAAATGGTCCCCATTATCTTGGTAACTAGTAACCTCGTAACCATATTTAATGTTATGTGGGTAAAGCTCCGTAAAGGCACTCTTTAGTATAGCTTCGGTTTCATTTTGAGGGTGTATTAAAATGTATGGATGCTTTTGCCCAGACCGTTGAGTCGTCGAAAAATTAATCTCTCCAAGTTTTTTTCTTCCATTATGGGCAATCCCTTTGTCCACTCGAATACCTTTTTTTAAAAACTGACTCAATAGTCCTAATTCTTCCAGCATAACCAAACATGGCGGGTGAATACCTAGGGAACGCGTATCGGAAATGGCCTCATTTCTTTTTTCCATAATCACACATTCAATTCCTTTTAGATACAAGGATAATGCCTGAAATAAGCCCACTGGACCCCCCCCAACGACTATAATTGGCGCTTTATTTCCTTTCTTTTCAGACTTAGGCATGGCCATGTGGTCCCTCATATATTACCAACAGCCGAAAAGGAAATAATCTTTCAACCTTCCAACCATCCGAGCTAAGAGAATCTAGTTCGTTTTTCCGAAAACTTTTCTTCAAACTGGTACGTCCGTCCTGGTAAATAAATGAGGATCTAAATCGTAAAGGAATTAGGCATAGACTAAAGAGAGTGTAAGCTAAATTACTCCGTTCTAAATCATTACAAATAACTTTAGTACCTAGTTCAGCACATTCGGTCAAAAATGGGGTGATTTCTGCTGAGGGTAAATGGTGTAGGACATGGTTATTCATGACTAAGTCTACTTTATGTCCACGATGTACCAACTCCGTTGTAGATATGCACTCAAAAAATAACCCGATAGGCTTATTTTTGTTTACTAGTGACGTTTCAGGTTGTATGGACCGGTTGGCTTTGGCCCATGCTATAGCTCGTTTATCAATATCTATGCCGGTAATATGTGCGCTAATCCCATCCCTTTTAAGCCATTGAAATAAGAAAAATGCGATATCGCCACCTCCACATCCTACATCAAGCACTTGAAATATTTTCCCCTGTTTCTGTATTTCTATTGCATGAGGTCGAATATATTTAGCGTACACTCTATTCCACTGTGATAGCCATCTATTCAAGGTGTAGAAATCGGCATAGGTCTGTTCGAGTTGCTCACTATCGGCGTTAGCAGCATCCATTTTTTCGATGAGATGGGCTTGTCGTTGGCTCAAATGAGTAAACATAGATGTATTAGCTGTGTTCGATACGACGTAATAATGCGGTCTCTATACTTAAACCTGGGCCGAAAGCCATCGCTAATGCAGTATCGTGCCCATCGCGAATATGGGCCTGCGAAGGAGGGCGCTTGAGAAGAACATCCAAGACAAATAATATGGTAGCGCTACTCATATTACCATGATTTTTAAGTACCCTTCTAGATGCGTCTAAGGCTTGTTCGTTGAGCTCAAAACTCTGTTCTACTTTGTCTAAAATAGCTCGTCCTCCAGGATGTATTGCCCAATACCCAATATCTTCTATCCCTAATCCAAAACGAGCAAAAAGGGGGGCAGTAATCGAATTCAAATTATTCTTAATTATATCTGGTACATAAGAGGATAAGGTCATATCAAAGCCTGTATCCCCTATAGTCCAAGCCATATCTCGCTCTCCTTCATAGGCTAAATCATTGGCAAAAGCTTCTATTCGAAAGGCAGAGGTACTTGGTTTTTTTGCCGATACTAGGGCACCTGCAGATCCATCAGAGAAAACGGAACCAGCTATTAAGGTATCGGGGTCGGTGTTAGGATTAAAGTGTAAGGAGCAAAGTTCGGTTGCAACAATGAGTACCACGGCCTTAGAATCTTGATCACAAAAAGCCTGTGCCATACGAAGTGCTGGAAAAGCGGCATAACATCCCATAAAGCCTATATGATAGCGTTCAACATTTGAAGCTAAACCAAGCTCTTTAACGATTTCATAATCTGGACCAGGAGCAAAAAACCCCGTACATGAAACCGTTATTACTTGACTTATTGCCGGAAGGCCAGATTTTTTATGCTTCTCAATTAATGCGCTAGCAGTTTCTAAAAAAAGCTTCTTTGCAGCAGACTCATATTTTTTATTTCGCTCACCAGTGCTGGGTATTTGTGCTGGATCAAAAGAGCGATGGAAAAAGCTGTTAGCGTCTTCAGAGAAATAGTCTTCCAACACAGTATGCCGATGTTCTATTCCTGATTGAGTATAAATTCTATGCAGGATTGCTTGTGTTTTTCGGTCATCCTTATGCAAATTTTTTAATCGATCTAACAGTTCGCGTTGATTACCCCGAGTCGAAGGGACGGATGTTTCTATATAGTGAATGTAACTAGGCATAGTACTATTACAATAAAGCTTAGCTATTGGTTCGGCTTCTTGATTAGTTTTTATTTCGCGTTAAAAGATGGAACCGTGTGTTATGTAACACAGCAGCAGTACTTAAGCCAGCAATAAGTCCAATCCATAATCCTTGAGGGCCGTATCCTGCATTAAAACTCAGATAATACCCCACAGAAAAACCAATAAACCAGTAGGAAATTAAGTTGAATATCATGGGCATACGGGTATCTTTCAACCCTCGAAGAGCTCCAAAAGCACCCACTTGTAAACCATCGGAGAGTTGAAAAACGGCCGCAAAAAAGACCAAACTCACCGCTAGGTTAATGACTTCTACATCATGTGTGTACACACTTACGATGGCTTCTGGAAAAATGAAGAGTACGGCAGCAGTAATACTAGTAACGCCAGTACAAACAGCGGTTCCAGTAAACCCCCTAAAGCGTGCCTCTTGTAAAAGTCCTTTACCCATAGAAACACCAACTCGCTGAGAAATGGCTAGAGATAATCCTAAAGGAATCATGAATACGGTAGCTGCAATATTGATGGCAACCTGGTGGGCTGCAGAAGCCTGAACACTTAGGGTACCCATAAGAACGCTCACAGCAGCAAATAGAAGTACTTCCATTGTAGTACTCATGGCATTTGGTATGCCAATTTTCAACAATTCAGCAATGCGACCCCAATCGGGTCCTTTAGTTCGGGTAAAAATATTAAAACGGCGGTAGGTTTTGAACTTCGCAGTGAACATTATCATTGCAAGCCCACCGGACCATTGCACGAGCGATGTGGCGTATCCTGTACCTTCAGCACCTAGTTGAGGGAGTCCGAAGGCCCCATACATTAATAGGTAGTCCGCTGGAATATTGAGAACAAGCATGCCTAATGCCACCAACATAGCTGGCCTTGTATAGGCTAATCCTTCACTGAAATAACGAAATCCTGAAAACAAGAAATAGGCGGGGATTCCCCAAGAAGCGGCCAACATGTAGTCAGTTGCTAGCGGGATAATTTCTGGGTCTACCCCTACAATGGGCATTAATTGAGGAAGCCAACGAACAAGAAAAAAAGAAGGTATGGCAATCAATGCCACTAACCATAACATCTGTCGTGCACTTTTCCCTATTTCATCGAATCGTTTAGCCCCTAGGTGATGTGAAACTACTGGATTTATAGCTACAAGTGTTCCGATTCCAAACATGAGTACCGGCAGGTAAAGAGCATTTCCTACTGCTACACCAGCTAGGTCCGCGGCGCTAAGTTGACCGGCCATAATAGTATCGGTAACATTTAAGCCCATACCGAGTAGTTGCGTTCCTACAACAGGCCCACCAATTTTGCCAAGCGCACTCGCTTCTTTTTGTACCGAACTCATTGTAAAGGACATAGCAAATATGCTTAATCAGCGGAGATTAGGTTGGGGATTTCACTCGGATTTTTTTGATAAAGCACACCAGCGATAGCGCTAGCAGCTAATTCCCCAATAGCTGTTCGCGTTTCGTGCGTAGCACTTGCAATATGGGGAAGTAGTGTGCAATTAGGTGCGGTGAGTAAATCGGGATGAACGTTTGGCTCAAATTCATAGACATCAATACCTGCCCCGCCAATCTGCCCCCGATGCAGTGCCTGTGCTAAGGCCTGTTCATCTACGACTGGTCCTCTGGAAATATTTAAAAGAATGGAATGTTCCTGCATTAAGCTGAGGCGTTGGGCGTCGATGAGATGATGAGTACTTTCATGTAGGGGACAATGCAAACTAATGACGTCTGATCTGCTAAGTAGAGTATCTAGATCTTCCACATAGCTTGCTTGAAGAGTCTGTTCAATCGAGGGAGCAAGCTTGGTTCGGTTATGATAGTATATCCCCATCCCGAATGCCTGCGCTCTTTTTGCAAAAGATTGACCTATGCGCCCCATTCCTATAATGCCAAGTTTTTTACCTGAGAGTTCCATACCTAAAAATCCCAAAGGTTCCCATTGGGTAAAAAGCCCATCCCTAAGATATTGCTCGGCTTTGTTAAATCGACGGGTGGTCGCCAATAACAGACCCATTGTAAAATCGGCACAGGATTCAGTCAATACATCAGGTGTATTAGCAACCTGTATATTACAGCGGTGGGCGGCTTGAACATCAATATTATTGTAGCCCACAGCAAAATTTGCCACAATTTTTAACTGATGCGCTGCTGCCAATACCCTAGATGTAACCGGGGTAGATAGCATGCATAGTAAGGCATCATAATGTTCAATTACTTCGAGCAATGATTCCTCAGTTAGAAATTGCCCTTGTTCACCCACAGTAACTTCACCCACGGTCTGGAGAAAATGTATATTTGACGCCGGTATAGGTTCCGTAACTAAAATTCGGAATCCCATTCTATTACCCTTCGGATTTGATATAAGTTGCTTTAGCGTCGTTCCACATGAGTTCTAAATTATAAAAACTTCTCTTTTCCTCTGTCATAATGTGAACCACTGTATGAATAAAATCTAGGATAATCCAAGATCGAGCTTGTAGGCCTTCTTTTTTCCATGCCTTATCGCCTGTTTTTTCTTGTACTTCAGCCTCTACAGCGTCAGCAATGGCTTTAATTTGGGTATCAGAATTACCGGTGCAAATCACAAAGAAATCCGCTAGGGTAGTTTGAGCAGATATATCCAATAACGTAATATCTTTGGCTTTTTTACTTTCCATACCCTCAATAATGTGGGTTACTAGGGTGTTGGAATCTGGAGTTGCCTCGATAAATTGGTTGTTAGCGGGTTTTTCTATTTTTGTCATAGTTAATCTGTGTTCAACGATTCGTAATCTTGGCCAATTACAACGGTAACGTCCAGAAAGAAATCTGGAGATTCTTCTTGAATTACATGGAGGGGATCTACACCTAAAGCATCAGCCACGCGATAGGCATTTGGCATGACTCCACTACGGGATATAATCATGGTATTTTTTACATCAAAATGGTCAAAATTGCCGGTTTCAACGACGTCAAACCCATTTTTTCTAAGCACCGATGTATAGGAATTAGCAATACCAGATACTCCACAACCATTAAGCACTTCAATTTGTATGATATCACTGATAAGCTGAGCACTTTGCTCTGCTCTCTCATTCTGGATTCTTGGGAACAGTACTCTGGTGAATACAGCTAGTAACAAAATGACTAGTAGTAGACTTAAAAAGCCAATAGCCGCATGCAAATAAAGAGTATTAGAGGAGGATTCTCTGGGCGTCTGACTCATGTAATTTTTCTAGTACCACATTCCGTACGAACGATACGGGTTAAATCTAGAATAGGGGTTGTATCCCATTGTATTAGGTAACTGCTGATACTGTACCCTTAAAAAAGCCTTATCAGAAATCTGGTAATTTAGTTCCGCATTTCGGATCATCACTTGAGGACTGAAACCTTGTTGAATTCCATTGCCATTCGAACCAAAGCCAGGGGTGCTTCCGCCAAAAGGGGAGTGTAAGAAAGATACATCCACTCTACCTTGTAGCTTAGGACTAAACGCAAATTGAAGAGTGTTTGTGTAAGCATTAATATTTTGAACTCCTCCGCCATAGGCCGCAAAATTCATTTCATACGAGTGAGACATTTGCACATTAATTTTTTGGAAAAATTGATTCAAGCTGTGCTGAACAGTTGGTGTTGTGCGATTGATAATAGGTCCTGAATAATCGTATGGGGTGGGTAAGTTTTTGCGCAGTTGTGCTTGAGTATCCAACGATATTCCAAGAATGATAACTAGTGCTAGTGAAAAAGTAAGTGGTTTCATAATAATGCTAATAGGTCTTTAAAGAGCATACCCCGAACGAACGTAGTTCTATTCTTATTATAATGAATAGTCTCTAAATAATAAACCTAAACTATGGTTATTTGAAATTGCTTCTAGACCTCAAAAATAGTATATTTTCACTCTTTTGAATGATGAAATAGTGCCTCGTTTGTATTCCCTATTCCAGCAGCTTAAAAGGGAAAGGCATTAAACAATATTAAGGCTCAAGAAGTAAAAATCAAGGAATGAAACTTACCGATTTTAGATACGAAATAGAAGGTTTAAATATCCCAGACGCACCACTTAAAGAAAGAGATAGTGCAAAATTAATGGTTCTTAACAGGGCTGAACAAACCATTGAACACCGAAACTTCTCAGATATACATGAATATTTGAATGAAGGCGATGTGTTAGTGTACAATAACACAAAAGTATTTCCTGCTCGCTTAGATGGTAAGAAAGAAAAAACCGAAGCAGATATTGAGGTTTTTCTGCTAAGAGAGCTTCAGCCAGAGAATATGTTGTGGGATGTGCTCGTAGAGCCCGCTCGTAAAATCAGAATTGGAAACAAGTTATACTTTGGAGAAGGGGAAGATGAATTGATGGCCGAAGTGGTGGACAATACCACTTCCCGAGGGAGAACGATTCGGTTTCTTTTTGATGGACCCAATCACGAATTGTACGAACGATTGGATTCCTTGGGTAAAATGCCTTTGCCGCCCTACATCGAGCGTGAGCCCGTTGACGAAGATAAAGAGCGATATCAAACGGTATTCGCTTCCGAGCGTGGTGCAGTAGCCGCTCCTACGGCGGGTATGCACTTTACCGAGGATCTACTCAAGAAAATAAAAGCCAAAGGAGTGCATATACTGCCTATCACACTTCACATTGGATGGGGTACATTCCGAAATGTTGAGGTGGAAGATCTAACAAAGCACCGCATGGATTCTGAAAACTATTTTATTTCTCAGGATACATCTGATCAAATAAACGTAGCCCTTAAAAGTAAAAAACACAAAGTAATAGCTATGGGAACTAGTGTTGTTCGTGCGATTGAGACGAGTGTTATGGCCAGTGGGATGAGTAAACAGGGTACGGGTTGGACCGATAAATTCATTTATCCACCATATCAGTTCAAGATAACTGAATCGCTTATTACTAACTTCCATCGACCAGAATCTACTCTGCTAATGTTGGGCGCCGCTTTTGCAGGCTATGATTTGCTTATGAAAGCTTACGAAGAAGCTAAAGAAAATAACTATAGGTTGTTTTCATTCGGCGATGCCATGATGGTCATTTAACCAGGTAGGTATATGATTAGACTAGCCGTTATATTACCAGCTGCAGGAACAGGTAGTCGAATGAGAACGGAAACTCCAAAGCCTTATCTCCGGCTAAAAGGGGCGACTATTTTAGAGCATACCATCCGTAATTTTTTACGGGTAGACGGCTTAGTTCAAATTGTTATTGCCACCTCCAATCAATGGATGTCCCAAGCACAAAGCATTGCTTCATCTTTTAAAAGTGACACTATAACAGTAGATGTGGTTGAAGGTGGGTCAGAACGGCAATTTTCTATACATCATGCGCTTCAGTCACTCGATGATCATGTGAATATGGTAGCCGTGCATGACGCAGTCAGGCCCTTCATCACAACTTCCTTAGTAGAATTATGCTGCACCGAAGCTAGGGATCATGGAGGCGCCATTGTTGCCGTTCCTGCTAAAGACACCATCAAACGGGTCGATGCAAAAGGCTTCATACAAGAAACCCCCAAGCGAAGCACAATTTGGCAGGCGCAGACACCTCAAATCTTTCAGAGGCCATTACTGGAGAGAGCCTATAAAAAGGCCATCGCTGAGGACTATTTCGGAACAGATGATGCATCCTTGGTGGAACGGATAGGCGGGAAGGTAAAAGTCATTGCAGGTGATAGAAGGAACTTGAAAATAACCTTCCCAATAGATCTAAGGGTAGCTGAGATGATTTTAGAAGAAGGATCCTTTGACGTACCACAATAGCTATGGATATTCGAGTTGGCTTTGGCTATGACGTGCATAAATGGTCGGACGATCGTCCGTTGATATTAGGAGGAATTACCATTCCTCACACAATGGGATTGTATGGTCATTCCGACGCAGATGTGCTTTTGCATGCTATAACCGACGCCTTACTTGGGGCCCTAGCTTTAGGAGATATTGGTACTCATTTCCCAGACACAGATCCGGCATATAAGGGTGCTGACAGTGCACTATTGCTGGCCAAGGCGTATGAGTTGGTTGGTGGTGGTGGGTTTAGCTTAGGAAATATAGACGCTACTATAGTAATGGAGCGCCCAAAATTGTTGCCTTTTATCCCTGCTATGCGAGAGCGAATCGCTGTTATTCTTGCAGTTGAATTAGATCAGGTTTCGATCAAAGCAACCACCTCTGAACGAATGGGTTTTATTGGCCGAGAAGAAGGCGCAGCAGTTATGGCCACAGTGCTAATAAAAAAGAACAGCTAATTCCCCATTCGGTATGGTGGATTACCTCTGTTCATTAATAAAGGCTTCCATAAAATGGCAGATGTAATCAATATCATAGTCGATTTTATTGGGCAGGTATCCCCTATTGTGATTTACCTTCTTTTATTTTTAATAGCCTACCTGGAAAATATTGTCCCCCCCGTACCTGGTGATGTTATCGTAGCATTTGGGGGATATTTAATCTCTTTAGGTAGCATAAATGGTCTGGGTCTTTGGTTAGGGACCGTCATAACCTCGGTTTTGGGCTTTATGACGATGTATCAAATGGGGAGTTACTTAGGTGGGCCGTTGTTCGCATCAACCAGTGGAGCAATTCAACAAGAGAATGTTCTGGAAAATGATTCTTCAAAAGGGCTCCTAGGTGCAGTAAGGAAAGCACTAGCGAAACTAATTTTGAGATTCGCGAATCCATCCTACTTGCGTAAGGTTAAAGAATGGATGCGTAGTTATGGGCAATGGGTGGTGGTAAGTAACCGGTTTCTTGCAGGCACTCGATCGGTTATAGCGCTGACTGCAGGAGCAAGTAAACTGCCTATCTGGCCGACCGTACTCAGTTCTAGCCTTAGTTCGATGTTATGGAATGGAGTCCTTATATATGGAGGGTGGTGGTTGGGTGATAATTGGCGACGGGTGGGTATTTATTTGGAAGCATATAGTCAGCTTATTTTGGTATTGATGGCCTTTTTAGTACTGTTGGGCTTCATATATGTACGACGAAAAAAGCAAAGGTAACTAAGCGGTGGTGTGTGGGCTCATTTTTTAAGCTTACATAGGATTTCCTCATCGGGTTGATAGATACCGTCATTGGTAAAAAAGATAAAATTTTAATGTTTTAGTGTTGACAATCCCAACGGTTTGCGGTATTTTTCACGTCTTTCGAAAAAAGCCAGTGTAGCTCAGTTGGTAGAGCAACGGTTTTGTAAACCGTCGGTCATCGGTTCGAATCCGGTCACTGGCTCGTTCATTGAAAATATTGACGTACAGTAAT
>CALKOA010000024.1 GCA_938091655.1 uncultured Balneolaceae bacterium
GATACCTAGCAGCATGGTTAATTATCTTTTGGACCGAATTCTATGGTTTTGTTCGTAATGATGGGATTGGCCCAGAATCCAATGCTTAAGATATATCCGTAGGTTAGAAATAAGAATATCATCCCGACTCGAAGGCCAAAAACGTCACCCAGTGAGCCCACAATTAAAGGAACAATCGCCCCACCAGCTATGCCTGTTACCAGAATACCAGAAAAGGAGCCGTGATGTTCTTCCATAGAGTTAAGGGCTAAAGAGAAAATAATGGGCCACATGACCGCGATAAAGAAACCAATAGCGGGGAATGCAACTCTGGCTATGTTTGCTGAGCCAAATAGTGCAGCAGCCAAACAGATGAGTACGATGGAGGTGAATAGTATGAGTACTTTGCGGGAGTCCATAATTTTTAACAAAAACAGACCCAACACGGTACCGGCTGTCATTAGTCCCCAAAATGTTGATACTGCAGAAGCACCTACCGTTTGTGGATCTAGTCCATGATAGGTCGATAAAAACTCAGACATCCAATTAGCTACTCCTTGTTCGGTTCCCACATAACAGAATATCCCAAAGAAGAATAAAAGCACTTTTTTGTTTTTTAATAAATCGATGTGGGTTTGTAAGGCACCCACTTTTTCGTCCTCCGTTTTAATAACTTCAGGAAACTTAGAAACCGTTATTACGACCATCATAGCTAATGAAACGAGAGCAAATAGCCAGTACAGAGAAACCCAGGGCAGATTTTCTGGAACCACACTGCTCAAGGCTTGTAGAAACCATCCATTATCGGCTTGTCCCATATTTAGTACCAAATAAGAATACACTAGTGGACTTAAAAATGAAGCGGCGCCAAAAAACAATTGTCCAATCAACGAATTAAAAGCAAAATGCTCTTCCCCACCGGATACCCGGAGTAAGGGGTTAATGGCTACTTGCAGCATAGCCATACCAGTTCCAATTAAAAATAGGGATAAGACGGCCACCCGGTAGCTTGGGATTAAAGAAAATAGTAATGCTCCAAAAAAGGCCACTCCAAAGGCTAAAATCATGACTTTTTTCTCAGCATAGCGCTCTATGAGTATTCCGGCAGGAATCGACATTACTCCATAGGCAATAAAAAAAGCGAACGGTAACAAGGCTACCAAGGTAAGACTAAGCTCGAAATCCTCAATAATTTGAGGAACTAGGGGGCCTATGATATTGGTCAGGAATGAGATAACAAAAAAGGTGAGCAAAATAAGCCCGACCATGAAATAATTACGCTGCATAATATTGGTTAGTTTAAGAGAGTAAAAATAGGGCCCTTTATTAAGGATCGGGCCCTTAGAATCCTATGAGTGAACTAGTTGTCGTTGAGCATTGGGAAAATAGCTCTAATTTCTTCTTCAGAAGGCTGATGCCCGTACTCACAAATCTCGAACGATTCAACAAAACGGAAAGAAGCCGTTTTTTCAGGGCCATACCACTTTTCTAGGCTTGCTCTTTGCTCGTCAGAAACTCGACTACGGTTGGTATAGGAGTTCAGTAAATACTGAAAACGTTCCTCCGGATTTTCAGGCACTTCATCTAATCGGCCACCTACCCATGGTAACCACTCATACATTTGAGAATCATGTGCATCTAGTCCGCGTACTTTTTGTTCAAACACCTCATCAATCCCCACTACAATGTCGTGTGAAAATGGATTTGGTTTTTGAAAACGATCACTCATGTATAAAAATACCGGGTTTTTAGTTAAAGGTGGGGTATCAGGAGTCACATTTGGTACCACTACCATGTAGGCAGCATCTTGTACCAACACGCCCGCATAGCGGTGATCTGGATGATAGTCATTAGGGCGTAAACCTAATACCACATCGGCATCCCATTTACGGATTTCGCGAATTACTTGTTGACGGATATGCAACTCAGGTAAGAGCTCTCCATCGTGATTATCTAAGACAGTGTACTCGGCTATGCCTAATTGTCGAGCAGCTTCTTGTGCTTCCGCCCGTCTTCTTTTAGCTAACATTCCACCCCCTTCTTCGTGGTGACCAGCATCGCCATTAGTGATGGAAACAAATTTTACATTATGTCCCATTTTGGCCATTAATGCGGCTGTTCCACCCATTTTTGAATCAGCGTCATCGGGGTGTGCAAAAACGGCAATAATATTCAATGGACCTTCTTGTATTTGTGCGTAAGCGCCTGTGGACAAGAGGCCAACAAGCATAAGAACTAGTAAAGATTTCATAAGAAGTGGTTCTAAATTTGGTTAACGTTGCGTTTCTCTGTGAATATAGTTGGTGTTGGAAAATTCCTAGAGTAAAAAAAACCGGGACACCTAATTAGGCATCCCGGTTAAGGTCATCTAGAATGTTTAATGTTCCGCGTTTTGTGACATTTCGTCTGGCGCAACATCAATTTGGCTTTGTGGAATTGGAAACAGTAAAGTAACCGAAGCCTCGGATATACCCAACTGTGATGCCATCACACTTTTCGCCTTTCCATGACGAAGAAGATCTGGCCAGCGCTTATTCTCAAAGGCTAACTCAACTCTACGCTCTTTGAGCAATTTATCGTCATAAGAACCTGGAGTGGTACCATCAATAGCAGCTAAACCAGCACGCGCACGAACTTGGTTTATGTAACCATAGCCTTCTGCACCTTCTCCAACGGCCTCAGCAAGATTCAATAGAACCTCTGCATATCGAATCTCTACCCAGTTAACATCCGAATCAAATGGAGCAGTAGGAGTATCTTCATATTTCTCTACTGTTGCACTATCCGAAAGGGTTGCTGCTTGGCGTAAATCACCCGCTTCATAAGAGTCTATGAAGTCCTGGGTTACGGTTTGAGGTGCAGAACCTCCACCTACACCACCTGCTACTCCAGAGGCAGTATACATATCGGTATAAGAGCTTCCTTCTCCAACGTTACCGCTCATGTACTCTACCTGGAATAGAATTTCGCTACTACCTTCATTCTCAGGGCCCCAAACATCAGCGTAGTTAGCCTCTAACGAATACACATTAGAAGACACTACCCGCTTAAGTGGGGCAACCGCAGAGGCTTTGTCACCAGCTTGTAAGTATACACGACCTAGTAAAGTGGCAGCGGCACCTGAACTCACCCGACCGGTAGAAGGCAATAGTCCTTCCGCGGTAGTTAAGTCCGTGGCTATTTGAGTCATCACCTCAGCAGCAGTAACCTGATTCAGATTCATGTTTTGTGGGGCGGTGACTTCTGCAGTGATCAGAGGTACATTTCCAAAAATGACACCTAAATGATAATACAACAAAGAGCGTACGAACAAAGCTTCACCCTTAATACGATTTTTTACGTCGTCACTGGTAAAAGTGATTTCGTCAATTCTTGATATGATTGTATTTGCTCTTGCAATTCCGTCATAGGAAGCCACCCAAGCATCATTTAATTCACCTGCTGTAGGTATTTCTCCAAATGTATCTATGTCCTCCAAGGTCTCTGCTAAACCAGTAGCACCACCACCATTAGCAGTGTTATCAGCTCGCATTTCCATGAACAGAACATATTTAACACCAAAGGTGCCATTGGATTGAAGAGCATCGAATGCTCCATTTATGGCAACTTCAAAATCCGATTGGGTTTTGTAGTAATTAACCACATTTCGTTCAGATATCGGCCCCAGTACTGTAAAATCCTCGCTGCAGGAGATAAACAGTAGGGGAAGTAGTAATATTGATAATAATTTTTTCATTCCTATTTCCTTTTTTCTCATTGCTATTAAAATGCGAGGTCTATACCGACCTGTATAGTTCTAGATAATGGATAAGCTCCATAATCCTGACCAGGGGTTAGACTGCTGTTACGTTGAATATTTACTTCAGGATTAAATCCAATATAATCAGTAAATATGGCCAAGTTGGTCATTGCTGTATAAATTCTTGCTCTAGAAAATGCCCCGCTTAAGAAATCTTCTGGCAAAGTGTATCCAAATGACAGATTTTTAATTTTTATATAACTTCCATCTTCAACCTGATAACTGGAAGGTCTATTGTTATTGCCATGGGAATTACCACTTCTATCTGCTCTGGGATGTATTCCATTGCCAGGATCAGATTCAGATCTCCAACGATCATTTAAAACAGCATAAGAACCAAAGTTAGCTTCACCATTTTTTAGGTGACGCGCTGTTAGGTTTAAGACTTCACGTCCCATTACACCTTGAATAAAAATATTTATATCAAAGTTTTTGTAATTAAACCTATTGGTAATACCATAAGTATAATCAGGATGATAGCTACCCGTCACAGTTCGATCATCAGATGTAATTTTCCCATCGCCATTGATGTCTTTGAACCGGAAGTCACCTGGCCTAGCTCCACCAGATCCTACCAATTCGTCAACAGGGGCAGCATCTATTTCAGCTTGTGATTGATAAATACCATCTACCACATATCCGTAATAACTACCAATAGCGTCTCCAATACGAGTTATATGTCGAGCTCCAGCTACACCACTACTCAGAATATCATCGCCTTCTGGTCCCAATTTAGTTACTGTATTTTCATTAGCTGCAAAGTTGAAGTCTGTAGCCCAATTGAATTGCCCCACCATATTTCTACTGGTTATAGAAAATTCAAAACCTTTATTTTCTACTTCGCCAATATTAGTTAAAGCTACATCGAATCCACTTGCCGCAGGTACTGTCACAAACAATAATAAATCTTGTGTGGTTGAATTATATACATCTATTGAACCATATATTCTATCATTTAGTAGTGCATAATCAACACCAAAATTTGTTTGATATGTGGTCTCCCAAGTTAGATCAGCATTACTTGATGTACTTGGAGAAACACCATTTATTTGTGAAGTTCCGCTCACATAGTTAGCACCACCGAGCAAACCAATAGCACCATAATTAGGTATCTCAAAGTTACCGGTAACCCCATAACTAGCTCTGAATTTTAATTCACTAATTTCATCAATACCACTTAAAAAGCTTTCTTGATTAGCTCTCCATCCAAGTGAGAATGATGGGAAAATACCCGTTTGATTATTAGCTCCGAATCTAGACGATCTATCCGAACGAACAGTGGCGGTTAATAAGTATTTATCCCGGAATACATAGTTAAGTCTTGCAAGAGCTGATACTAAACTCCATTCCTCGATTACCTCTTCACCACTATTAACAATACCACCATTAATGGTGGTAATTTGATCATCGGTAAACCCATTAGATTCAATAACGCTGCGTTCAATACGTTCTTTTTGGGCAGTATATCCAGCAATTAAATTTACCTTATGATCAGTACCAATGGTATTCGAGTAATTCATTGTATTCTCCCAGATCCAGTTAAATAAATTACCTGAACCAGTTTGAGCAAATGGTTGTGGAGAACTTTGAGTTCTATATAGAAATTCTGTACCTCTATAAAAACTCTGCTGCATAGCCTCTACATTATAGCCTAACATAGACTTAAAGGTAATGTTTTCATTAAGATTATAATCCGCAAACATATTCCCAAAAATCCGAGTGTTTTGGATATCCTCACTTATATATTTCATGATAGCTAGCGGATTACTTGCAGATGATGTTCCACCACCCAAAAAACCTTGATTATTTCGTTGGTTAATAGTTCCATCATCATTATATGGTGCAACTACAGGTGAATGAACCATTGCTGAATAAACAATCCCAGGTGGTTGTCCAAAATAAGCTGCATTTGCAGGAAGACGATCGTGTTGTGCTAAGGCTGAGTTCATGTTCGCCCCAATTGTAATATCATCATTCATCTTATGCGTCAATCCTAATCGAAGCGTATAACGTTGAAATGCAGATCCCTCTATTATTCCTTCTTGATCCAAATAACCAGTTGAAAATGCATAAGTAGTTGTGGCATTACCCCCACTGATAGATATATCATAATTTTGCATAGATGCAGGGCTGAAAATTAAATCTAACCAATCTGTATCCGTTCCATTCCAATTAACATATTGTTCAGGGATTAAGAAATTAGAAACGTTAGGCCGCCCAGCATTCGTGTCAGGGTTATATTGATCGTTTGCTGGTCGATTACCCACTTCAATTTCCTGTAAATAATTATTATTTCTTGATTCCTTAGTGTATTGAATTAACTCCTCAGCATTCATCATATCTGGTTTATTGAATACATTTGACACACCCAGATAAGAACTAAAATTAACGCTAGTTCGCCCAGCAGTTCCTTGTTTTGTGGTAATCAAGATAACCCCATTAGATCCTCGAGAACCATAAATAGCAGCAGCTGAAGCATCTTTAAGTACCTCGATAGACTCTATATCATTTGGATTAATTGTAGCAAGGGGATTCGCACTAGGTGGTTGAAACGATGAACGTTGACTCCCGATATCTGACTGTAAATTTCTATTTGTTGTGATAGGTACTCCATCTATAACATATAACGGGGAATTACCTGCAGAAATAGAACCTGTACCACGAATCGTAATTTGAGGTGAAGCTCCTGGCTCTCCAGTTGATTCTGCTACATTTACACCTGCCATTCTTCCTTGTAATGCATTTTCAAAACTAGATACAGGAATATTTTGAATTTCTTCGGAACGAACTGAGGTAATGGCACCGGTTACTTCTTGTCTCTGCTGCGTACCATAACCAACTACCACTATATCTCCTAATGCTAGTAAATCAGGTTCAAGCGCTACATCAATCACCGTACGTCCATTTACTGCAACATCCAGTGTTTTATAGCCTAGGTAACTGAATTGAAGTACTTCTGCATTATCAGGCACATTTAGTGAATACTCTCCATCAGCGTTTGTACTCGTTCCGACCATAGTGCCTACGACAACAACGTTAGCAGCAGGAATGGGCTCACCCGTTTCTGCATCGGTCACAGTACCCGAAACGAGCGCAATAGCTTCTTCTTCACTGACTTCTTCCTTGGCAGTTTGAGCTATTAATATGATTTCTCGATTACGTGAAATAGCCGCCTCATAACCTGAGCCTAATAAAATAGTTTGTAAAGCATAACTAGTGGTAGCCTTCTTAACATTAACGTTTATACGTTTGTCAAGAACAGATAAATCGGAATTGTAGGCGATGCCTAAATTAGATTTGTCGGCTATTTCTTTTAACACATCACCCATACGCACTTGCTTATGCTGGAGTGTTATGATGGTTTGTAGCTCGGGTATGGCGTCTGAATAGTCCTGTACCGAGTAATACTGATAATTCAGATTATTCGTTACAGAGGTAATCATCTGCGCATTCGCACGCGTGCTACCAGTCTGAATAGCTAAAACTAATGCCATGGCAAAAACTCCTGCCATAGACCATCGTCTCGCATGTTGTTTATTCATAGGTATCCTCATTTGCTGGTTTTTTGTTCAGT
>CALKOA010000025.1 GCA_938091655.1 uncultured Balneolaceae bacterium
GTCTAAATTAGTAGGATAAATAGAGTTATGAATACCATCGATCATAAAGATTTTGAAGCGGTAATTGGTTTGGAAGTACACGCCCAATTACTAACTCAAAGCAAAGCATTTGCTCCTGTAGCAGCGCAGTATGGCCAGGCACCCAATACCCAAGTTAGCCCATTGTGTTTAGGACACCCTGGCACCCTACCTCTAGTAAACGAAAATCTAGTTCGGTACATAATTAAAATGGGTTTGGCGACGAATTGCTCTATTGCCCCTAAATCTATCTTTGCTCGAAAAAATTACTTTTATCCTGATTTACCAAAAGGTTTTCAAATATCTCAGTTTGAAACACCCATCTGTGAAGGTGGATACATTGACATAGAAGTGGAAGGGTACACCAAACGCATAGGGATTACGCGTATCCATATGGAAGAGGATGCCGGTAAATCCATTCATGATCAAGATCCTTATAATACCTTGGTAGATTTAAACCGGGCGGGTACTCCACTCATTGAAATAGTATCGGAGCCAGATTTGCGTACCCCACAAGAAGCCTACGCCTACCTTTCTAAAATTAAACAGATTGTTCAATATCTTGAGGTCTGTGACGGAAATATGGAAGAGGGTAGTTTGCGTTGCGATGCCAATGTATCGGTTCGACCAAGGGGACGAGAAAAATTTGGTACTCGTACCGAGCTCAAAAATATGAACTCCTTTAGAAATGTTGAAAAAGCCATAGATTTTGAAATTTACAGGCAAATTGAACTTATAGAAGCGGGAGGGGAAGTCGTTCAACAAACCAGGCTTTGGGATACTAGTAAAATGGAGACTCGAATCATGAGATCTAAAGAGGAGGCGCATGATTATCGATATTTTCCAGAACCAGATCTTCCACCCATTATTGTAACTAATGATTTATTGGATGAGATAAAGGCAGAGTTGCCGGAGCTTGCTCATGTACGTCAAGAGCGTTTTGTAGCACAATATCAACTCAGTGAAATCGATGCAGTTACCTTAACAGAGAATAGATATCTTGCCGATTTTTTTGAAGAACTGGTCTCCGAAAGTGGCCATGTCAAAGCCTCTGTTAGTCTAGTATTAAGTGACGTTCTACGAGTGCTAAATGAGCAAAGTATCAGCATAAAAGAATTCCCATTATCGGTGCAAAGATTAGCTGAATTGTTGGATCTTAGAGCTTCGGATAAAGTCAGCTCATCCGCGCAGCAGACCATATTCAATGCCATGCTAGAGCAAGATACCTCAGCGCTTGAATTAGCAGAGGCTTTGAATGTACTCCAGGTTTCGGATACCAATTATATGGATGATCTGGTACAGCAAGTTATTGAAGCGAATCCAGATGAAGCCCAACGATATCGAGAGGGGAAAAAGCAATTAATGGGATTTTTTGTGGGACAGGTGATGAAGGCCTCTAAGGGAAAAGCTAATCCTAAAATGGCGAACGAATTTGTTCGTAAATATTTAGACTAAGAATCTGATCATGAGTACGATAAAGGTAACTAAGGTAATAATTGCGATTAGAATGGCAAAAATAGCATTAACGACAATTAAGGAAAAAATGAATAAGCCAGAACTAAAACAATCTTTGTTACCTAAGGGTATGATATCCCCCTCTGGCATTCGAGGTGCCATGGTCTTGTTATTTTTTGCTTTTCTACTTAGCCAATGTAACCGCCCAGTACCGATCAATCAAAGCTACTTTGCTGTTGAAATTGATGTGGCAGATTCGTTGGATCAAACTCGTAATAGAGAAGGTTTTGAATTTTTATTGTACTCGCAAGAAACGCAAAATAGCGTAATTGACACCCTGTTCATAGGAAAAACCGATAGTATGGGGCAAATTAAGGGTACCATAAGCTTTGATGAAGCAGGAGCTTATCCCCTCCAAATAAGTCGGGATGGAAGCCCAATTTTAAGCATGAGAGTCCTTTTAGCACAAGGAGATAGCGTGCTTTTCACCGGAGAATTTCCAGGCATTGGTCAAACGTTGAAGGTAGATTCCAGAGAACAGCGGGCGGTAGATGTTTTTGACCGGGTCGATGCAGGATTTACCCGCACCCGCCGATTTATTGCTATAGGAGCACTCGCTGATACCGCTATTATTGATGAATTAAGAAAGTGGGCCAATTTATATGAACAGGTGTATAGAGATTATCCTAGAACTTTTGCTTCCTCTTTCGCACTTGAAGCAGCGGTGCAAATACTTTCCGATATTGACCAACAGAAAATGATGTCCTTGATTAACGAAGGACTTGATAATGAGCAGTCTTTGGGGCTTGCCTTAACTTTTGGTAAAGACTATACCAGTACTACTAATGGATTTGATCGTGGGGTTCATTATTTAGACTCCTTACACTCGCTCGTCACCAATAAAGAACAATCCCGAGCAATCGATCAAATGCTCATTGAGTTGCATTATGATTCCTTACGGGTTGATGAGGGAAAAAATAGGTTAGACCGGTTCAAGCGTTTGTACGAAGATGAAGATCTTTCGTTTTGGTATAAAAACATGCGTTTTGAACTTGAAGATTTAACTCCTGGTACATTTATTCCTGCTTTTAGCTTTGTTAGCACCGAAGGGGATACCATTGACGAAGAGAGTATTAAAGGATCGCCTACTTTACTAGAATTTACTCTTATGGAAAATGGATTATATCAACAGCAATACGAAGAATTAACGGTTAGCTATCAACTTTTTGCTCCACGTGGATTTCAAATATATACGATGGCTTTTGATGAAAGTGCAACCACAATACTAGCGTTTTTTCAAGAAAGAGATCGCTTCTGGTCTATTGCCGAACCACCAACAATGAATCGAAAATCTCTGGTTGAAACCTTCAATATTCAGTACTATCCAACACGAATACTAGTCGATGCCGAAGGCCGAATCATCCGGAAATTTATTGGTGAAGAACTCGATGATTTTATACCCTATCTCACACCACACTTAACCTCGAACTAATTTTGTAATTTATTAATTATGCGAAAATTTCTAATTGCGGGTAACTGGAAAATGAATGGAGGAGCAGAATTTACCTCCGACTTATTATCTGCCATAAAAACGCGAAAGGCGGTAATTTCTGAAGATGTAGATGTCTTGGTTTGTCCCACTTTTGTGTCATTATCTATGGCTATAGATCAACTACACGAAAGCGATATACTTGTGGGGGCGCAAAACATGCATGAGGCTGAAAAGGGAGCCTATACAGGCGAAGTAAGTGCATCTATGTTAGTAGAAGCGGGATGTAGTTATGTCCTTTTAGGGCACTCTGAGCGACGGGCCTATTTTCATGAAGATGATGCCTTAGTTCGCGAAAAATTACAAACTGCCCTTAGTCATGATTTAGCACCAATTGTGTGTGTCGGAGAATTATTAGTGCAGCGAAAAGAGAATCGACATTTTGAGGTGGTTAAAAGCCAAACTCTTGCTGCTTTCAGTGGCCTTAACGAAGAACAAGCAGTTCAAGTTGTGGTCGCCTACGAACCGGTATGGGCTATTGGGACTGGAGAGACAGCAAGCCCAGAACAAGCACAAGAAATGCACGCGTTTATTCGCACCATCTTATCAGAACAGTTTGGAGAAGCAGCACGAGCTATTCGTATTCTCTACGGGGGGAGCATGAAGCCAACTAATGCTCATGATTTACTTAGCCAACCAGATGTAGATGGTGGATTAATTGGTGGTGCAAGTTTGGATGCCGAAAGTTTTGTGGGTATTGTTGAAACGGCGGAAGCGTTGAGTATTTCTGCCGGAAAGGTCGATTCTCAACTAAGCCCAGAGGAAGAATAGGGATATGAAGGTATTACTCTTAGGAAGTGGGGGAAGAGAACACGCATTGGCTTGGGCTTTATCCCAATCGCCTCTTTGCGATACCTTATATATTGCACCTGGTAATCCAGGTACCCACACATGTGGGGTGAATGTGGATTTGGATGCCTTAGATTTTGAACAAGTACTTGAATTCATACTGGATAAGGAAATTGGTCTCACGGTTGTAGGCCCTGAACAACCATTGGTTGCTGGGATAACCGATTTTTTAGAGGCTAAAGGTCATGCTGTTTTCGGGCCTAGTACCATTGCATCGCAATTAGAGGGAAGTAAGCAGTTTGCTAAGGACTTTATGGCTCGCCATAACATACCTACAGCAGCATATAAAGTGTTTAGTGGGGATTATTATGCTGAAGCATTAGCTTATGTGGATGCTCATAATCAATACCCAATAGTGTTAAAAGCGGATGGTTTAGCCGGCGGTAAAGGTGTGTTAATTCCGGAGAATCGGGAAGAACTTCTAGCTGGCTTAGAAGAGCTTAGTAAAGGATCATTACAAGCCGCCGCCCAAACGTTAGTAATCGAAGAATTCATGCTAGGCGAAGAAGCATCTGTATTTGCCTTGTGCGATGGTGAACACTTTGAAATCATGGGAACAGCACAAGATCATAAACGCCAACTTGATTGCGATAAAGGTCCAAACACAGGAGGTATGGGGGCATATTCTCCATCTCCCCTCCTAGCAAAAGATATGCTTAATTCGGTATCAGAAACTATCATTGCACCAACTATAGCGGGTATGGCTGCCGAAGGGAACCCCTATAAAGGTTTTTTATATGTAGGTCTCATGATGACATCAGCGGGGCCTAAGGTAGTAGAATATAACTGCCGGTTTGGTGATCCAGAATGCCAGGTGGTTATACCAAGACTTCGAAGCGATCTACTTACTCACTTAGTGCAAAGTGCACAAGGCGAACTTCTAGGGAAAGACATCGTATTCGATCAACAATATAGAACAACAGTGGTGTTAGTTTCAGGTGGTTATCCTGTCAGTTATGAAAAAGGATTTCCCATTTTTGGGTTAGATGAACTCGAGAAAGTAGAAGCCGTTCAGGTTTTTCATGCGGGTACAAAGGAACAAGATGGGCAACTATGTACTGCGGGTGGCCGAGTACTAAATGTGGTCGGCACCGGTCCAACACTCCAAGAGTCAATATCAATGGCTTACAAAGGCCTTGAATCTATTTCATTTGAGGGAATGTTTTACCGCAAAGATATTGGCGCTAAAGGGTTGAACCATGTTTCATGAATGTAATCTACCATCATATCAACTTGTTTGTACGAGTTTTATTGGCAGTTTGTACCATTAAAGCATGTTTAAGCTACTCTCTTGTACTTCGCAGGAACAAAGAGTTACAGAATTCTAGCTCTTTTAAGTTCTCATACTTGTGGGTTTTGGTATTATTCTCCGTAGCTCAGAATGGAGTGGTTAGCGCAAACGTTGGATTACGTCTACATGAACCTGATAGTGTAGTGAACCAATTGACAGCTCTGAAGACCGCACAGGACACTGCTGAAATCACAGTGGATTTACCCTCACATAGTTTTGTTCGAAGGCAAGAAACGAGTTATTACCTTCCCCAAAAAAATCCTATTCCCGTGGCTACCTTTACCCAAGCTTCTGCTATGATAAAGGGTATGGACGGATTCATAGTGAGTGATAAAGCCGAGCATAAAATATACCTGTTTAGCTCAGACGGGAAACTACACAATGAGGCAGGCGGACACGGACCCGGGGTTCAATCATTTCATACTCCTAGTGACATTGCTAGCAATAATGGACTAAAAATCTACGTAGCAGATAAAGAAAATGGGCGTATACAAATCTTAGATCATCAATTGCATTATCTATCTAGCTTAGATATTGCGAGAGCTAATGTAGATTATGCAATGGGATTAGATAGTTTTAGTGCTACTCGAAGCTGGAAGCCTGAAAAAATTTGTTTACTCGATAGTGGGCATTTACAGGTGTGGGATGCTCAGGCGAAAGGTATACACCGCTTTAATTCAAAAGGAGATTACCTTGGGTTTAGTGCCCTTTCCGAAGCTATAGGTCGGATTAATTTTCTGTATTGTAAGGCCGATTTCATTGAATTATATAGTGCCAAAAGTCAAAAAATTGCTCGTATGAGTATCAATGGCCTTTGGCTAGGAAGCTACGATTTTACCCAAGATCGTGTGTTTGAATCCAAAATTTATCTAACTACCTATGCCGGTAGATGGGATGAATTAGAAGAAGATTACGGCACGTGGGTTAATTCAATAATAGAAGAATCTCGACTATGGATATTATTTGAACAGGCGTTGTTTTCTTTAGATGTTATTCAAAAACAGGATAACGAGTAACTCGATGAGTTCAAATAGTCGTTTTACTATGAATGAACCCTTTTCCATCTCAAGCCAAACAATTGAGTATGTCAAGCAACGAATGCCGGAACTCTATGCGTCCTTAGCTAAACCAGTCACCCCCTTTTTTTTAGACAATACCCTTAATTTCGAAGAGAAATTAGCCCAGATATTTGTTTTTCAGTACATATTGAATCCGGTATACCAAAAATATTGTACTGCTTTGGGTTGGTCTGTCAATGATTATTCTCGCTGTTTTAGTGAGCTGCCCCCTTTATTACCAGTGCAAGCGTTTAAAGATGCAGCGGTGTGGACTCATGATACTTTGGTTGGGGACACTGAGATGTCGACCTATTTAACTCATTTGAAAGCAGATACCCAACCCTTGGAATTCTTAAGTAGCGGAACATCTGCCATGCAGCGGAGCCGTCATCGTGTACTGGATCCCACATTCTATGATGCTTCAATACGAGCATCCTGGCAAGCTCGATTTGGCGAGGATAACTGGATAATCTGGGCCTATACACCTGGCTATTCCGAAAATCCACAATCTTCTTTGCTGTATATGATTGACCGGTTGATGGAGTGGGATCATACCCAAGAAAGTCGCTACTTATCCCTTGAAGAGTGTTTGCCTTTAAAGCAGTTGAATAAACTGGTGGAAGATGGGTACCGTGTAATGCTCTTTGGGGCTGCATTTGGTTGGTTAGACCTAATTGAGCGACATGAGCGGGAGAATGAGCCCATAAGTCTTCCTAGAGAGGTAAGTATCATGGAAACGGGTGGGATGAAAACTTTTAGGCGGTCAATCTCACGTGTAGATTTGTTTGAACGATTAGTGCAGGGTTTTAATTGCGCCCCTGAGCAACTTCACACCGAATATGGGATGACAGAGTGCCTGAGTCAAGCGTACACTTCCAAGGGACTGTGGCTGGAGAGTCCAAATTGGGTCAAGATAGTAGTGGTAGATCCAGATCAACCTAACAAGATGTTAGAGTCGGGGCAGGAAGGACTAATTGGGATTGTCGATTTAGCTAACATCTATTCGTGTAGTTTTATGTTAACGGGTGATCGGGGAGTTCAGGATGAAGAGGGAAGATTTCAGGTACTTGGAAGATGGGAACCCACATCTTTGCGTGGATGTAACTTTCTAATGGAACAAGATGGATAAATTAGCCCGGCTTACATCACATCAAAACGGCTCGAATAAGGTACACGAGATGGGTAGGATTTGGTCGAAACAGGCGAAAGAAAGAGCCTTACTATTACAAGAGCACCTAATCAAGTGGTTTGAAGACGAGCAATCGGGAATGCAAGAAGCCGTTGAGCAAACTATTTCAGGTACCGAATTTATTTCTGAGGATATCTATTTTCAGCTTTCTGCAATTAAGAGCCGTCTAGAAACCGGCGATTTGGTACACTGGGTGGATCAATGTACTATTGATTCGCCGTCTATTGACGAATCAAGACATGTGCTAGACACTCAGTCTACTGACAATGAAAATAAAGAAGCCAATAGAATTACCCAGCTAAAAGAACGATCGAATATATTATGTATTCATGCTGGAAATCTCCCCCTAGTAGGATTACAGGATGTTATTGCTGTATTATTGGCAGGCCATTGCTATACCGGTAAAATTTCACGAAAAGACCCCTATCTTTTACCCTCCATATTGTCGTGGTTGATTCAATTTGGTTGGCGAGAACAGATACAGTATTGGACCCAAATTACAGCAGATATTCCAGTTAATAACTATGATCAAGTATTGTTTGCTGGATCGGAATCTTCCTTAAGTAGTGTAAGAAAAACCTTGATTGAGGCTCGAATACTGGATGAAGAAACGCCATGGTTAAACCGTATCGCGTCATTTTCAATCGCCTACTGTCCAAGTAAAAAAGCTGTTATAGAGCATAACACGGACTTTATGGATGCGTTGATGAGATATGGGGGAAAAGGGTGCCGATCGGTTGGAGTGGTGGTTTCCCCCGTCGGGCTTAATGAACTTCGAATTCCACTAGAAAATGCAATGAAAAATGTATTGGAGCAGAATGGTGCACTACGGCAAACCAATACGCTCAGACCACAGGATGCTTTGAAGCAGAACAATTTTAAAAAACTAAGAAAGGCTGAAACTCCTTTAAAAAAGGTCAATAAATCTGAATTAACAAGTGTAACCTACAAAAAAGCATATAATATCGCCGTAGACAGAGTGTTTGTTGGTGTTGGAGACTGGTTGATAGAGGAACATCCCATTGAGTATGTTCCTGAACCAAGTAATAATCGGGTGGTCTATTGGGTGCATGCCAATCAGGAAGACTTAGTGAATCTAGTAGAACGTTTTGGTCCGGCTTTGCAGAGCATATATTATCTAGGCTCCAATGCTTCAGATGTTAAAAAACCTTATAAACACTCTTTTGAAATCGAATCAATCGACTCCGCTCAACGCCCTCCCTTGTATTGGAGGCCCGATGGGACTGATATACTAAGGTATCTTTGTCCCTTCATTATTTAATTCATTTATCCCTATTTTAGGGCTCTCTTGAAATAGAAATTCAACAACCTTAGGTATACACTAAGGCCTGTTGTAACACCGATGTCGAACAACGACCGTATTCATTAAAACACTTTTTTATGCATTCGTATAATCCAGAGGCCATTGAAAAGAAATGGCAAGCATATTGGCTAGAGCAAAAGACGTTTAAAACACCCACTGATCGGAGCAAGCCAAAATATTATGTACTGGATATGTTTCCTTATCCCAGTGGATCGGGATTGCATGTGGGACACCCAGAGGGGTATACAGCTACCGATATAATAGCTAGGTATAAGCGAATGAAGGGGTTTAACGTGCTTCATCCTATGGGTTGGGATGCTTTCGGTCTACCTGCCGAGCAATATGCTGTTAAAACCGGAACTCATCCACGCATTACCACTGAGCGTAATATCAAAAGATTTCGTGAGCAGTTACAAGCTATTGGCTTCAGTTATGATTGGGATAGAGAAGTAAATACAACAGATCCTGCCTACTTTAAGTGGACACAATGGATTTTCTTAAAACTCTATGAAATGGGTTTAGCTTATGAGGATGAAGTAGCTGTGAACTGGTGCCCAGAATTAGGGACTGTTTTAGCCAATGAAGAAGTCATTGATGGAAAAAGCGAGGTAGGTGGGTTTCCCGTTGTACGGCGTCCAATGCGTCAATGGGTGCTAAAAATTACGGCCTATGCAGAGCGTTTACTTCAAGATTTGGATGATTTAGATTGGCCTGAGTCGTTGAAAGATATGCAGAGAAATTGGATAGGGAAGTCGGTTGGTGCAGAAATTGATTTTGCAATAGAAGGATACGATTCCGAGTCTATTCGGGTGTTTACGACCAGACCTGATACCTTATTTGGAGCAACCTATATGGTACTTGCTCCTGAGCATCACTTAGTTGAAAAGATTACGAGTGAGCAGCAGCGTACAGCCGTGCAGGCCTATGTGGAAAGTGCCGCGGCTAAATCGGATTTGGATAGGCAAGAATTATCTAAAGAAAAAACTGGAGTTTGGACGGGGGCTTATGCCCATCATCCAGTAACCAAAAAGAAGATTCCAATATGGATTGCGGATTATGTACTCGCAAGCTACGGAACAGGAGCCATTATGGCCGTACCGGCACAGGATGAGCGAGATTGGGAGTTTGCAGAAGCCTTTAATTTGCCCATTGTACGGACGGTTCAACCTGAGGAAGGATTTACAGGTAATGCGTACACGGGGGATGGGCCTGCCATTAATTCTGATTTTTTAAATGGAATGGGTATAGATGAGGCAAAAAAAACCATGATTCAATGGCTGGAAGATCATGGTGTGGGCACCAAAGCAATTAATTATAAGCTTCGTGACTGGCTGTTTTCTAGACAGCGTTACTGGGGTGAACCGTTTCCGATAGTCCATACCGATCAGGGTCCAGTCCCATTGACCGAAGATCAACTCCCTTTAGAGCTTCCTATTGTCGATAAATATCAGCCAACGGGCGATGGGGAACCACCTTTAGCCAATGCAACCCAATGGGTGAATACGATTGATCCCAATACAGGTACGTCAGCTAAGCGTGAAACCAATACCATGCCTCAATGGGCGGGATCTTGTTGGTATTATTTACGATACATATCCCCGGATTGGGAAGGTGGCCCGGTAGACCCTGATTACGAATCGTATTGGATGCCCGTGGATTTGTATGTGGGTGGGGCTGAACATGCGGTCCTGCATTTGCTGTATGCACGTTTTTGGCATAAAGTCTTGTTCGATTTGGGTGTTGTCAGTACTAAAGAACCCTTTCAGAAATTAGTGAATCAGGGTATGATTTTAGGTGAGATGGAGTACACTGCTGCTCAAAAAGATGGACAATGGATACCTATTGACGCAGCCGATGAGACTACTGAAAGAGTGCGTTTAGCCGATGAAGAAGTTGAGAAAAAAGGGGATCATTTTGTGGTCAAGGGCACTGATATACGCATAGAAGCTAGGGCCCATAAAATGTCTAAAAGCCGTGGTAATGTTATAAATCCTGATCAAATTATTGAGGAATTTGGAGCGGATTCACTTCGGCTTTATGAGATGTTTATGGGACCTTTGGAGCAGGTAAAGCCTTGGAGTACAAAAGGTGTTGATGGAGTAAATAGGTTTTTGCACCGAGCCTGGAGACTATTGATGAATGAGGAGGATGGTGAACTCAAGGCAACAGTCAGTAGTATTGAACCAACTAAAGAACAGCTTAAAGTACTGCATACAGCCATTAAAAAGGTGAGTGAAGACATCGAAGCAATGCGATTTAACACCGCCATATCGGCTTTGATGATTTTCGTAAACGAAGCCAACTCTTGGAGTCAAATGCCTATTGAGGTAGCCAAAGATTTCATCCAATTATTGTCCCCTTTCGCGCCTCACATAAGTGAGGAATTATGGGCGAAGTTAGGACATCAAGAAAGTATAGCTTACCAAGAGTGGCCATCCTTCGATGAACAGTGGCTGGTAGACGACGAAGTTATGTATCCCATCCAAATAAACGGTAAAGTACGGGCCGATTTGTACGTTCCAGTGGAATTAGCTATGGACAAAGAGTACGTGCTTGAACAAGCCAAAGCCCTTGAAAAAATTCAGGGCTATTTAGAAGGGAGCCGCTTGGTCAAAGAAATATTTGTACCTAAGCGAATCGTGAATTTGGTTATCGCTCCTCAATAGGAGTATAATCCATATTTTTTTCACCAACGTAAAGTGCTCTTGGGCGTACTAATCTATTATGCTCCATTTGCTCCATATAGTGACCTGCCCATCCTGCAATACGACTCATGGTAAATATACAAGTGTACAAATCTGGCTGAATTCCCATTGAAAAATAGACGGTAGC
Source organism: uncultured Balneolaceae bacterium (assembly GCA_938091655.1). Taxonomy (GTDB): domain Bacteria; phylum Bacteroidota; class Rhodothermia; order Balneolales; family Balneolaceae; genus UBA1275. Next base: position 11,566 of record CALKOA010000025.1, read on the forward strand.
TGAAAAGAAATCGACATTTGGGTCAATATTTTTTTCATTTTTCATCGTATTCAACATATCCATAGACCAACGGTACAAC
>CALKOA010000026.1 GCA_938091655.1 uncultured Balneolaceae bacterium
TTATGGTTAATATCATTTTTTCTCTATAGCGTTATTAACGGGGTACTAGTCTTTATTAAGTTTAATAATTTGATTACTTAATATATCAAATTGCGTTCGAATATCATCGTCAACATTAGTTATTCGTATACATTGGTTACTCTTTATTAATTCTGCAATAATATTTTTTTTGACAACTTGCCCAAAATATGGAATGTCTTTCTTTAGAAAGTTTTTAATTAGATGTTTAAACTTAGAATAAGTCTCTAATCCGTCTTCTTCGTTTTCTGATTGGTTTATTATAGCATTAAATTTATAATCATCTGTTACATTGAAAACGTATTTACAAAGTCTATATACGTCAGATATTGAAGTAGGTTCATCAATAAGAACTAAATTAGAGTAATCTGAAACATCAAGTATCCAAAAAGCAATAGGTGGTGATCCAGCAGGTGAATCAATCAACACGAAATCGTAATTCTTTTTGAGATATTTGATTACTTGATCTAATGCATTAAATAATATTTCATTACTAACAGTATTGTGTTCAAAATTGTTACTCACTGTTAGTAATGTAAATTGTGGTGCTTTATCACAAATATCATTCAGAGAAGCTTGTTGGTTAATCCAATCAATTACAGTGAAATTTACTTTTCTATTAATTAATGTAGATAAGTTTGAAAAACCAAGATCACAGTCAATTACAGCGGTTTTATAACCTTTCTTTGTAAGCTGGATGGCAATATTCGTTGTGATAAAACTTTTACCCACACCTCCTTTGCCACTTAAAAAGCTAGTAATTATACCTTCTTTCATGTTTATAGTTGACCTAGTAATTTACCAATGAACCATTTTGGTTCAAACAATTTTATTTTTTCATTTGAGACATTATCAATATGCAATAGCTTACAATTCGCATTTAATCCGCTTAAAAAGGAAAGTAAGCTGCCTAATCTATCAATTTGATCGAAATGTGAGAAAACAATTTGTGTCGCTCTAATATATTCATTAATCCATTCCACACGGCTTTGATCATCATTACATATTGCAGCATTCTGAACCCAAATATTTTCAATAACGTCATTAAGCTTAATTAACCAATTTTGTATGGTATCACATGTCAATACTGTGTTTTCATTATGTGCATAAATATCCGGAGTATCTATAAGGATATAATCAAAATGACGCCAAGATTGAAGAGACTCTTGAAATACTTCAAAGGTATTTATTATTGCCGATTGGATTGAATATTTATCACAATAGAATTCAAGTTCCATTCCTCTTTGATAATTTTGATCTGGATCTAGAATGATAACTCCAATAGTTGAAGTAGAAGATTTAATTTTAATTGTTTCAATTAAATCACTAATTAGAGCTCTTTTATTAGATGTAGTACCTCCAAAATAAATACTTCGTGATTCTATAAATTCTGCTGAATCTCTTCCAACTATATGTGCAATATAATTAGATATTTGCTCATTAAATTTTTTAGGATTTTCAAATGGATCTATGCCAGTATTCATTATTCGAAGAAACCATTCACTAACATTATTTACAGTAATTCCAGCTTTTAATAATTGAAGAAAAATGGGGTGATTATAAAAATCTAGGTTTTTTGAATGATTTAATCTTTTTAATGCATTTTCAATTGCTTCGAGCCTTCCGATTATGTTCTGTTCATTTATTTGTTCATCGCCTGTTTCTGCAAATTGAAAATTTGAAGATGCTTGTTCAATATCACTTTTTGATCTTCTATTTGGTCTTTTTTGTCGATTACTGTATTCAAACTCGTAGTTTAGTGCTAATTTTCTAAGTGTACTTAATGACGATTTGGAATCGGTAGTATTAGTTTTATCGATTTCTTGATAGGCATCATCCAGTGTATCTTCATTTGGAATGATTGAAACACCAACAAATCCATTCGCCAGATTCTTAGGTGCTTCGTTGAGAATATAGATATCCTTACCATATTCTGATATGGCTTTTTCAACAGCTTCTTTTCGGGTTTGACCGTAATAGTGGATAATATCCATTGATAGGAATTATTAGAGAAGAAACTTATTGTGTAACAATATTGGTAAATATAGTCTACGCAAAAGCATTAGTAAATTTAGAATTAGATTTTTTATTTTCTTCACTCGAGAGTTCAATTTTTATTCTATCAATTGTTTTAAATTGAACTCTTGGTGTTATATCATTATAAGATAATACCACAATTTCTGGAAGTATTGGTGCGAAAAATTCATAGATAGTAAATCTAAGTATAGGAGAGGTTAGTAATATGGGTTTTAACCCTGATTGGATCATTTTACTGAATCCTAAGGATGCGCTTTCGTAAATATTTTCAATATTTATTGGTGTCATACTTAGAGTAGAGCTATCCAACTTACCTAATTGAGCCTGGCTAAGTAAATGTGACTCTAATGAAGAGTCAAGCATTAATACTTCGATTTCATCATTTTCATTAGTAAACTGTTTTGTTATTGTATCAGCTAATGCAGCTCTACAATATTCATTTAGAACATCAGTATTCTTTGTTTGATGACAATAGTCTGCAAGAGTTTCTAGTATAGTAACCAAGTCACGAATAGGTACACCTTCTTTTAATAATCTCTTCAAAACTTTTTGAATTGCGCCTATTTTTAGCCCGTCTGGTATTAACTCCTCTACAACAGCTGGGGCCTGTTCTTTCGCTTTATCAACAAGTTTTTGAACCATTTGTCTATCCACCAGTTTAAACGCATTTTTCTTTAAAAGTTCCATTAAATGGGTGGTTAAAACAGCGCCACTTTCAATAATAGTTAAGCCATATTTTTCAGCTTGATATTTATTTTTCGTACTAACCCACATTGCATCCATTCCAAATGCAGGGTCTTTTGTAGGTATTCCTTGAATATCTGGTTTAATATTCGCTGGTAATAGAACTAAATGATATCCCGGTAATATTTCACCTTGAGCTTGTACTATTCCCCGCATTTTTATACTGTATGCGTTAGCATTTAATTGAACATTATCTCGTATTCTAATGGAAGGGATTACGATACCAAGTTCATTGGCTAATTGTTTTCTTATAGATTTCATTCTGTCCAATAAATCACCACCTTGTTGTTTTTCTACTAGTGGTATTAAGCTGTATCCTATTTCCAATTCAAGAGTTTCTGCTAAAAGGTAATTCTCAGGTTTGTCATCCTCTTGAGCATTTACCTGAGAAAGTAATTTTGCTTCTTCTTCTACGGTTTTAGCATCCTCGTCACTATTATATCTTTTATATGCCTGATATAACATGGCACCTGCAATTAATGTAAATGGTAAAAAAGGTAGACCAGGGATGAGCCCTACTAAGAATATAAAGAAACTTGCAATTGTTACAGTTTTAGGATTTCCAAGTAATTGCTCTGAAAGATCATTACTTAAATTACCCTCAGATGCTACTCGTGAGACTATAATACCAGATGCAGTAGAAATCAATAGTGCAGGTATTTGGGATACTAAGCCATCACCCACTGTAAGTAATGTATACTGTGAAGCTGCATCAGCAATACTAAGACCATTTTGAACTGTTCCAATTATCAATCCACCCACTATATTTATAACTGTGATTAAAAGCCCTGCAATTACATCTCCCCGCACAAATTTACTAGCACCATCCATAGCACCATAAAAATCTGCTTCACTGGATATTTCTTCTCTTCTTTTTTTGGCTTCTTCATCTGTAATAAGCCCAGCAGTTAAATCGGCATCTATAGACATTTGTTTACCAGGCATAGCATCTAGTGTAAATCTAGCGCCAACTTCAGCAATCCTTGATGCACCCTTTGTAATTACAATAAAATTAATAATTACTAATACAGTAAAAATAATTATACCTATTACATAATTGCCTTGGACAATAAAACCACCAAATGTTTCAATAATTGACCCTGCGTCACCTTCACTCAAAATTAATCGAGTTGTACTCACATTTAAAGCAAGTCGAAATAAGGTCAATATGAGTAGCATTCCTGGAAATACAGCAAATTGTAATGGTTTAAGTGTATAAAAAGCGACTAATATAACAATTAGTGAAAGTGAAATATTTACGGCAAGTAAAAAATCCATTACAATAGTAGGAACTGGAAGTATCATTATCAGAAGAATTGAAATTACTCCTGATGAGATAAGTACATCCTTTTGTAAGAAAATATTGCTTAGTATTTGGCGATTAATATTTTGAGTTGCCATAAATTTAAGATGCTAGTTTATTTTTTTGTTCAAATATGAATGCAAGAATTTCTGCTACAGCTTTAAATAAATCGGAAGGAATGGTTTCTCCTTCCTCAGAAGTAGCAAATAAGGCTCGTGCAACAGGTTTATTTTCAACAACTGGCGTACCATAGTGAGCTGCCAGTTCCTTAATTTTTAATGCTCTAAGTCGTTGCCCTTTTGCTAAGACAATTGGTGCAGAATGTACATCTGGGTTATACATTAAACAGACAGCAAAATGAGTAGGGTTAGTAATAATAACATCAGCACTTAAAACAGCATGGTCTAGTCGCGGTCGACGTCGTAGCTTTAAACCAAACTGTCTTCTTTCTGCTTTTAACCTTGGATCACCTTCCATTTCCTTAAATTCATCTTTTACTTCCTGTTTGGTCATTTTCAAGTCTTTTTTGTATTGAAACCTTTGAAAAATTGCATCACCAATAGATAGTAAAAACAGAGCTAGCAGAATGTATACTACAAATTCAATTATATAAGGCCCTATATCTTGTGTACTAAATTTTATGTCACTCGTAACATAAGAGACAAAGTAATCTATCTGATTGGCGATAAAAAAGAATACGATAGTTGTTACAATGGTTAATTTTAATACACTTTTTAGTAATTCAACTAGACCTTTAATTGATATAATTTTTTTTACACCACTTATAGGATTTAATTTATTGAATTTAGGTTCTAGTAATTTAAATGAGAATAAACCGCCAGTTTGACCAAGATTGGTAATTAATGCTGTGATCATTAAGACTATAAAGAAAGGAATCAAAAGCTGAAAAGAACTAGATAATGAATCTTTAAATACAGCATCAGCTTGGTCAATATTGTTTATGAGTAGCGACGAATTTTTAAAAAAGTATTGAAATTCCTCAACAATACCTCTAGCCACATTGCTGCCTAAGCCTATTAAACCTGCGAGTGAAGCAAAAAGTAAAGCTATAGAGGAGACCTCTTTGCTTAAACTAACATTGCCTTCTTCACGAGCCTTTTTCAGCTTCTTTGCTGTAGGTTCTTCCGTTTTATCTTGACTTGTATCTTTTTCTGCCATGCACTATAAATGTCAAAAATGATACCAAAGTATGCTTAATTCATGGCTATGTAATTAATACTCATAAAGGACTCATTTCTTGAACAATCAAAGTAGACACAGAAAATATATTCCTCTTAATAGGAAAATTATTCTAAAAAAAATCCACTCCTGATTTGATTCGTTTTTTATAAAACACTCTTACAAAGTCCAAATAAATGGCTTAAAGAGTCATTAATCGCCGAAATTCTATTAATCATTTTACTTCTAACATTATTATGCAAATAAGCGGCATAACAATTGTTAATTGAGATGTGTTGAAGACAATATTAAACACACAGTTCTTATGGTCGAGCAAATTCATTTACAAATGCGCGCAATGCAGGCTCTCAGTAAGTCACAAGATATGACTGCTGATAATCTAGCGAATCTGAATACGCCTGGTTTTAAAGGAAATAAGATTTTTTACGAGCTTTACACTGAGGAAGTAGATGGTAAAAGAATTTCACAAGGATTACCTATGCAGACAATTGATATGAGTCAAGGCGTTCTAGAGGGTACTGGGAATACATTTGATATAGCTATTGAAGGAGAAGGATTTTTTACAGTTCAGGAAGGAGATCGTACATATTTAACCAGAAATGGTCGCTTTCATTTAGATAATGATGGTGTTCTAGTCGATGATAAAGGTAATCCAGTATTAGGAACAAATGGTCTAATTGAATTAAAAGAATTGGTAAATGGGTCTGAAAATAGTGATGTATCAGATTTTAAAGTAAGTCAAGATGGGACTATATATATAAATGGTAATGAAAAATCTAAAATTGCCATACTAAAACCTGCAAAGACCTCGGATTTAGAGAGACATGGTAATGGATATTTTAAAGTAGATACAATAGCAAGTTTATCGCCGGATGAATCCTCAAAAGTTCATCAGGGATTTTATGAGAAAGGCAATGTACAACCATTAAATGAAATGGTGGATATGATGCAGACAATGCAATTATTCGAGTCTCAGCAAAAAGCTATGAGAACTACCGACGAATTACTTGGTAAAATTACTTCACAGTTAGGAAGATATTAAATAAGGAGAAAAGATATGTTTAGAGCATTAAGTACAGCAGCACTCGGAATGAGTGCACAGCAACGATCAGTGGATAACATTGCCAATAACTTGGCTAATGTGGGCACAACTGGATTTAAAAGAACTACAATTGCCTTTCAAGACTTATTCTATGAAAATATGGTGCAGTCTCAACAAGGGAATTCAAATGGTCAAGAGAATTATGCTCCAGAACTTCAAATAGGTCATGGAGCTCGAGCAGTAGCAACAATAAGAAATTTCATGCAAGGATCTGTCTCAGAGACAGGTAATGCATTAGATCTTGCAATTAGTGGTTCAGGATTTTTTCAAGTGGAAATGCCAGATGGTGGTATTGGCTATACGCGTGATGGTAATTTTAATTTAAGTGCAGATGGGTTAATAATTAACAACTCAGGTCTAGCTTTAGCAGGTCAGTTCGAAGTCCCTTCAGATGCAATAGCTGTTGAAATTTCTCAAGATGGAACAGTTAGAGCGCTTTTACAAGATAGTTCTTCCAAGATAGAATTAGGTCAGATTGAATTAGCGAGATTTACAAATGACGGAGGATTAAGCGCATTAGGTGATAATCTATTTGGGGAGAGTGATTCATCTGGGTCTCCATTTTTTGGAAATCCAGGTAGTGATGGTTTTGGAGTGGTAAGACAAGGATTTTTAGAACAATCCAATGTGGATGTAGTAACAGAAATGGTTCGTTTAATAGAGGCACAAAGGGCTTATGAAACTAATTCAAAAATGGTTCAGACAGCTGAGGAAATGATGTCGGTTACTAATTCAATAAAACGTTAATACTTAACCATATAAATTGAAGACTAGAGCGCTAAATATTGTATTACTAATTCTAACTTTTGTTATGACACCTTTCACTGAGAAGGTATTCGCTAACGATCTGGAAGAATACATTTTAGAATTAAGTAAAAAAGCCATTTATAATATTTTAGATCAAGAAGCTTTTGATTTATATCTAGAAAAAAAATGGTTTCCTAGCCAACTAAACGGAATAAAATCAGAATCGATTTTGTCGGTGAATTTGATAGGGCAGATTAGAACATATACCAATCTGTCTGTTTTATTTTTAGATGAGAATGAAGTGCCAGTTGAAAAACAAATCCAAGTCAAGCTTGCTGGCCGAATGAGGGTATTTATAGCTAAAATTGATTTTGATCGAGGTACTACGTTTAAACGTGAAGACATACAAGAATCTTGGATTGCACTTCAACCTAATTTTGAGAAAAGTATGATTCAATTAAAAGATTTGATAGGATTTGAATCCAATAAGACTATTAAGGCAGGAAAAATAATCTACTCACATAATGTTATAGCACCTACAATAGTGAAAAAAGGTCAATCAATACAATTATTTAAAAGATCTGGAAATTTAGAATTGACAATAGATTGTGTTACAGGATCGGATAGTAATATTGGAGAAGTAATTATGATTAATTGTGTAAACCTAAGAAAAAAATACCTAGGTGAAGTGATATCAGAAAATAAAGCAATATGGAGAAAAAGTTTATGAAATTATCGAATCCAATGAACAAAATTAGATGTGTAATTTTTCTATTAATATTTCCATTCATGTCTATGAACTTAAATGCTCAGTATTCTCTATTCAGTGATGTCAAAGCAAAAAAAGTTGGAGACATAATTACTGTAGTCTTACAAGAGAGCTCTCAAGGAAGCTCTACAACGGATAATAGAAATATTTCGACAAATTCACTTAATGCTAGTGGGGGATTAACAGGTAATTTTCTGCCATTTGAGCCTTTATTTGGCTCTGATGCACAGTTTCAATCAAATAATGACGCATCAAACCTGGCTACTCAAAGACAGTTACTTGAAGGATTTTTAAGTGTTCAAGTTACAGAATTAACACCAGTTGGCGATTTATATGTTCAAGGTAATCGTGTAACAGAGGTTAATGGTGAAATTCATGAGATGAAAATTTCAGGTATAGTAAGACAGAACGATATCCATGGTGATAATCAAGTCTACTCATATCGTATTGCTAATGCATCTATATCGTATCAAAAGATGGGGGGGTTAAGAGATAAAAAAAGAGCCTCCAAGTTTTTAAATAAAGTAATTGTTACAGGAATAACAGGTGGACTAGCCGCTGTTGCTGTGTTGAACGCGGTAAAGAATTAAGTGAACCAATCAAAATAATTCAATAATGAAAAAAACTAAGCTCATAGGTCTATTTATACTGTTCATTGCGAGTTTAAGTAATGACGCTCAATCTCAACAGCTCACAAAAATAAGTGATCTGGTCTACATACAAAATGCAGAGCCAATTGACTTAATTGGTTATGGCTTAGTTACGGGTTTGGAACGAACAGGAGATAGAGTCACTAGTGGACAGTCTGCTAATTTCACCGTACAGTCAATTTCCAATATGCTTGAAAATTTTGGTATCAATGTAGATCCATCGGGTTTAAGAACAAGAAATGTTGCTGCTGTGATGGTAACTGCACGATTAGATCCATACTCTGCTACTGGTAGTAGATTGGACGTGACTATTTCGTCATTAGGCGATGCATCTAGTCTTCAAGGTGGAGTATTGTTGTTAACTCCTTTGATGGAGCCTAACAGTAAAACAATATTTGCAAGTGCGCAAGGTCCCATTTTAGTTGGCGGAGTTTCGGCTAATAATGAAGCAGGGGGTTCATATAGAGTTAATCAATCATTAACAGGTACTATTCCGAATGGAGCAGTAGTAAGTAAAAGTAAGGAACTAAATATTTCGTTAGATGAATCACTAAGACTAGTTCTTAGAAACCCAAACTATACAAATGCACGTTCAATGGTTGAAGTGGTGAATGATCGATTTGATCAAGAATTAGCTACAATAGTACATGCAGGCTTAGTGGAAGTGAACTGGCCAGATAGTTTAGTGGATGATGGTATGATGAATATATTTACAAGCATCTTATTAGAAGAATCTGTTGAAGTTCAAAATGATGCAAGAGTGGTGATCAATGAAAGAACAGGTACTATAGTAGCAGGAGGAAATGTCATTATTGATGAAGTAATGATATCACATGGAAATTTACGAATTAGTACTACTCAAATTCCTGTAGTAAGCCAGCCTGGTCCATTATCTGCTGGTGAAACGGTTACTTTGAATATTCCACAAACACAAGTATCGGAGGATGTAGCAGAATCGATTATTCTTCCCTCAGAAACGACTGTAGGTCAGTTAAGTGCAACTCTTAATACACTAAATTTAACACCTAGAGATATAATTTCAATTTTTCAATCCTTAGACCGGGCAGGTGTTCTCCGCGGAGAATTAATCGTACTATAAATTGTATTACCATGATAAATAATAAGCCCATAAACATATCATTTAGTAAAGTAGAAGACCTTATTTCTTTAAAGAAAGATAATCGAAAATCTATAGAAGAAGTAGGTAAAGAATTTGAATTAATTTTTGCAAAAAAATTAGTCAATGAGATGACTAAGAACAGTTTTGATATTGGGGGAAAGGATGCCCCAATGAATTCTGGTAATAGTATGTACAGACACCATATAACTGATACCCTAGCAAAAGAATTAGCTGATCAGGGGAGTCTTGGTCTTGCAGATTTAATAAAAGAATTTGGAAAATAAATTAATCATTACAGTTATGTCACAAGAAAGAACGTATAAAGAATTGATAGTAGGACTAGAGAAGCTGAATCAACAGATTCTCGTTATGCATGAAGTAATCGATAAGTATGTAGAAGTATTATTGGACTTAGATCCAAATACTCTAGAAAGTATGACTGATACTTATCATAGTGAGTCCCTAACCTATTCAAATCTACAAAAAGAACTTATCCATTTGATGAAAACGATTGAACTAGATGGTCAAGATATTACAATTAAATCTATAGTGGGGAAATGCAAAAGTCTTGGCTTTGAGATTATAGCTTATAGTCTTGAAGAATTAAGGGTAGCTATAAAAGAAAATGCAAGCATAATGGACGATAAACAATCTAGGATGATTAACCTTTTGCTTTTTGCATCTAGTTGCAATTCAGACACATTAAAGGATATTTACAGTTTGGCTGATTCAGACTATAAAGCGTACAACTCAAATGGACGAGTTGATAGAAGTGGTATCGGGATAGGTTTAAATCATCAGGTTTAGATTAATCGAGTGAAATAATATGAGAACATTACTAGAAATAACAAAGAGTGGAATGGATGTGGCTCAACGTGGGCTTGAGACTACATCCAATAATATTGCCAATGTAAATACTGAGGGTTATGCCAGACAACGATTGGTGACTAATTCACTTTTTTCACGTAATGGTCAATTTTTTGATGGATTAGGGGTAAGGGTAACCGATGTTCAGCAATTACGCGATTTTCGCCTCAATAACCTCATCTATGAAAAAAATCAAGAGCTAAGTTTTTTAAATGTTAAATCAAATACATACTCACAATTAGAAACATCGTTTACCACTGAATCAGGTAATGATTTAGATAGCCGAATAAGTACTTTTTTAAATACCTTTGGCGATTTAGCAGCCAATCCAGCTTCTCTAGATATTAGAAGAAAAGTAGTTAGTGATGCCGAACAATTGATTGATACGTTTAATAATCTACATACAAGTATATCCAGCCAAAAAAGTATGATTGCTGAAGACGTAGAATCATTGGTTGGTGTTGTAAATCAACAACTTAACGATATTGCATCATTAAATGCGCAAATAAAGCAGTCATACGTCAATAAACGATCTACTAATGGATTAATTGACCAACAAGCCCTAAAAATAAATGAATTATCAAAATTAATGAATCTTGATGTTCATAGAAATGAAGAAGGTCAAGTTGACTTGACCATTAAAGGTATTAGTGTGTTGGCTGGCACGAAAGTTCATGAACTATATTTAGCTAATGATACCTCGTCTGACGTTATAAATGTAAGGCTTAGACAAGGCGGGCAAGGTGTAGATTTGGATACGGGTGAATTAGGTGCATTCATAGAGCTACACAATACTGATTTGCCAAAATTAGAGTCAGATTTAAATGATTTTTCTACCCAAATTCTTGAGCGTGTTAATAATCTACATACCTCAGGGGTCGGCCGAAATGATGATATAAGACGTTCATTTTTTGAATTAGATGGTACCAACCCAAATAAATTGATTATAAATCAAGATATACTCAGTGATATTAGAAATATAGCTGCTGAGGATCCTAATAGTAGTAATGCAAGTGGTAACGGTATCATAGCCCAACAAATTGCAGACTTGAAAGAGGTAGAATTTTTAAAAGGGTATAAGCCAACGGAATTTGCTATTCAATTCATCTCAGAACCAGGTACTAGACTTCATGCGTTGGAAAGCAATGTTGAGCTCAGAAGCTCTGAGCTTGATTTATTAAAAAATCAGGACCAACAAGTTTCTGGTGTAAACATGGATGAAGAGCTTAGTAAGATGATTCAATATCAACAGGGTTATCAAGGAGCAGCAAAAATTATGCAATCTGCTCAGTTAATGTATCAGAGTTTAATGTCAATTTTAGGTTAAGATGAGAATAACACAACAAACAATCTTTGACGGATTTATGAAGCATATCAACGAGAATCGTGCTGAAATGCATGATTTACAGCAAGATATAGCTTCTGGGAAAAAAATTACAAAAGCATCAGATGATCCTTTAAAGTTTAAAAAAGCACGATTACTAGAAAACCAAATTAGAGAACAAGATGTTTATCAAGATAGGATTGGAGCGGCAAAAAATACGCTCGATGTAGCAGAACAAAGTTTGCAAGAAATTGTAAACGGCTTAATTGAAATTAAATCAAATGTGACCAGAGCTGTAAATGGTACTCATGACAGTGCAAGTTTCACTGCAATAAAACAAGAGCTTGAATCTTTAAAAGAAGAGTTGGTGAGTTCTTTTAATGCAAAAGATATAAATGGATACATATTTGGTGGTGCAGGGAGTGATTCATCTCCGTTTAGTATAGATGCAAATACGGGCTCTGTTACCTTTAATGGTAGTAATGGTGCATTAAGTTTAAAAGTTGATAGCAACTTATCTATTGATGTTACACAAGATGGAAATTTTGTTAGAACTACAAATTATGATGATGATTTAGCGTCGAATCCAAGTTCATACCGATCATATATAACTCCGACCTTATTAGACGATCAAGGAAATACTGCTACAGGAGATACTGCCTTTACTAGTCTAGAAGCAGTGGATAATTATTTAGAAGGGTTTGACAATCTAGAGTTAGATATCACTTTACCAGATGGCTCTAGTCCAAATCCAACACTTATGTACAATTATGCAAATAATGATACAGTTAATGATATGATTAGTGCATTTAATACTCAGTTGGATCCATTAGATGTTACTATGACCTTTGAAAATGGTACTGTTTTTGTGAAATCAAAATCGATGGGACCCAATGGATTGAGTGTTAATGGTTTTGTTGATAATGGAAGTAATGTTTTTACAACTAATTTCCCTGCATTTACTCAACAGGCCAGTGGAGAGGTAGACCAAGGGATAGATTTATTTGATAGTATTGATGAGGCTATTGTAAATCTAGAAAGCCAAAATGTAGACGCTCTATCAGGTCAAATAGACCAATTTGAAGAACTTATTTCGCATGTAACAACACATATCACAGAGATTGGACTTACCAATAATCGATTGAATTTTCTAGAAGAAAAACATGAAAATTCAAAAATCTTATTAAATGCCGAATTAAGTGGGTGGGTGGATACCGATTATGCGGAAACGGTATCAAAACTTCAACGAACAGAAATTGCATTTCAGTCAGCAATGACTATTCACACTAAAATGTTTAATCAATCACTAATTGAATACTTATAACTAATAGATTGAAATAATTATGGATTCTAAAAAACTACCCATCACCTTATATTTATATAATCAGCCAATTAGTGAGAGAATTTCTAATCTGTTGGAATCATATAATGAATTATTTGAAAAAGTAGAGGTAATAGATACAAATTCATTAGTAGTGGCAGGCAATGATAAAACCAGTCATTGGAATTATCTAGCATGTAATTCAGAAACACCATGGGTTCTATTTCTTGATAATAGTGAAATTTTTGAGTCTTTAGACTTATCTTTTTTACATCAAATTGATCAAAATACTTGGTGTTCCTGCATTCTGAATATTAATACTGATAAAGGAATAGAATCATATCATCAAACTAGACTTATACCAACGGGGATAGAAGGTATATTCCAAGGTATAGAGTTACCCGATGCTTCGAATTATATCTTAGATAATAATATTCAACTTTTGAATGAATCTATAAACATTCAAAGTGATATAGTACCATGGGAGAACATTGATATTAGCAAGGAACGTGTTGGGCTCTCATCTCCAGTAAATCTTTTTTTACATGAGGCTAGGAATTATATAGCAGACCAAAAATTTGTTCAAGCTGCATCTGCTTACAGAGTTGCTCTAAAAAAAGAGCGATTGTTACCTTTTGATTATCTGGCTGCTTTGAATGGGCTGGCACGATGTTATGTTGAACAACATAAATGGGTAAGAGCATTAGAATTAATGGAATATTCTACAGAACTAGAACCCCAGCAACATTTACCATATTTAATACAATACAAAGTATATCAATTAGGTAAGAATTGGGAGGCTGCTGTTACATCATTGAACTCATATCTTGTAAATTACGAATCTTTTTCTAAAAGTAGTCATGATATAAAAATCCCTTATCACGAAACTGTTTTAGAGCTTAGTAATTTACATTTAGATTTAGGTAAGAAAGATCTAGCATATGAGTACTATTGCGATTTTTTAAATACTTCTCTAGAAGATGTCAGAGAAAGTCATCATCTAGCTTTAAAAATGGCAATAGGTTTGGAAAAGAAAAGAGACGCAAATAGGCACTTCAAATTTTTATATCCAAACATCCTTGATCTGGATTTAGATGTAATCGAAACAAAGCAGTTTCATGATTATATGGAGATGTTTTTAGAGAATAATTGGCACTCGATTGTAGAAAAAGTATATACAAGACTGTATGAAGCTAATCCTACAAATAGTATGTACCGAAGAAAATTAATTGCCACGTTGGTTAGGGCAGATAAATTAGAATTAGCAAGAGAAATAATGCAAAAAGTTGCGTAGTTAATCTTTCTCTTTCAGTTTATTTCTTATTGTCCGATCTGATATACCTAATAATTTAGCAGCTTCTTTTTGATTTCCATTCGTCTTTTCTAAAGCTTTATTAATAAGATGAAGCTCCATATCCTCTATAGTCATTAGAGGGATATTATTTATGTCTTCATCATCATCATCATTGATACCGAGACTAGTAAATATAGAATTTTCAATATGATCAACCCTAAAAAGCCCATCTTCTTGAGCTAATATGACTCCCCTGTGAATTTTATTATTTAACTCACGCACATTGCCTCTCCAATTTTGATCTCTTAGATATGTGTGCATTTCTTCATCAATAACTAGATCAGGATAGTCATATTTAAGACAGTACTGATCAACAAAGTATTTGGTGAGAATGGGTATATCTGACTTTCTGTCTCTTAAGGGAGGGATTTCAACTGGGAAGACATTTAATCTAAAGTATAAATCTTCTCTAAACTCTTTATTTTTAATAGCCTGTCCAATATTTCTATTAGATGTAGCCAGTATTCGTACATCCGCTTTAACAGGTTTTTGACTTCCTACTTTATAGAATTCGTTTTCTTGAAGGACACGTAGAAGCTTAGCTTGCACTTGAATATCAATTTCGGTGATTTCATCTAAGAGTAAGGTACCACCTTGAGCTGCATGAAAAGCCCCATCTCTGTCTGCAATAGCTCCAGTAAATGCTCCTTTAACGTGACCAAATAATGTGCTTTCAACGAGTTCTGACGGAAGATTGGCGCAGTTTATTTTTATATAAGGTTTATTCGCGCGTTTACTTTTGTTGTGTACTAAACTTGCAAATACTTCTTTACCAGTGCCACTTTCACCTTGGATTAGTATAGGCGCCATATTATTTGCAATCTGAGGTAAGATATTAAGTAATCTTTGAATAGCAGGAGCTTCACCTATAAAATCAACCTGATTATTAATATCTGTATGAGGACTTTTCGACTCTTTTAATAGTTTTGTTTTAGTTTTATTCGAGTCACTATCACTCAATTTTGATTGAAGGGAGTCTGCAATGCTGATTTCCGAATTAGCTCCATCAAAAAATCGACGGACCCTTTGAATTATTTCTTTAGCCTTAAAAGGCTTAGTAATATAGTCGAAGGCACCTTTTTGAAGAGAACGAACGGCATGGCTTACATTGCCAAAACCGGTTATAATAATGACGCCGGTTTCAGGTTTATTTTGGTTAACATAATTTAAGATATCATCACCGGTCATTTCATTCATTTGAACGTCAGTGATTACAAGATCTACTTCGTTTTCGTCAATATGTTTAATGGCTTTATTGGCTGACGAAAATATTTTTACATTATAGTCTTCGTTTGCCAAAACATCTTTAAGAAAACCTAAGATGAGTACTTCATCATCTATTACTACTATCCGATTTGACATGTAAACCTAGTTGATTTTGAACTAGGGTATTATACTAGAAAGAATAAATAATAGCTATAGCGGTAGTGTCTTAATTTTAAATTAAGTCTATGTTTAAATAAATACAGCTAAAAAAAAGGAGGGCATGAACTATCCTAGTTGAATTTGTTTGGCAATCATTTCCCAAACTTCAGGATCATTCATATTTTTAACTAAAAAATTATTCTCTAATTTTTCATTGAGTATATCAACTTGCTGCTCAGTTACTTCTTCG
The DNA here is from genome assembly GCA_938091655.1 of uncultured Balneolaceae bacterium. Lineage (GTDB taxonomy): Bacteria > Bacteroidota > Rhodothermia > Balneolales > Balneolaceae > UBA1275. The sequence goes on from CALKOA010000026.1 coordinate 16,172, forward strand.
AATTCTTGAATCATCTCTCTGTAGTTAGAAAGTTGCTCCATAGTTACTCTATTCAGTTTAGATAACTCAACTTTAGCAAATTCAAACTCATCCTGAGATACATTAGATATATTCAGTGAATCATTAGTAAGTGCATTTTTAGCTTGTTCAGCTTTTGCTGTACTTATATTAGAAACCTTATTGTCAGAATTTTCAATCTTCTTGACTTGGTTTTTATCGATATGTGATAAGTTTCTAATTGTCATGACTAAATGTAGTTAATATCTACTTATTATGCCATTAATGTTTGCTGGTAGCCTTGTATAGCTTTCCTTTGATCTGAAATTAATTCAAGCTCAGCTTTATTGTGTGCTTGTAAATTTTCAAGTTGTGTCTTAATTACTTGACTTGTATTAACAAACCGATTCTTTAGAGCAGAAATAAGTTCGTTAGTTACATTGTCTGATGAGTTAAGTTTGTCATAACTAGCAATGAAATCGACTAAATTCTGTCTGTTATCAAATTCTTCTTGGACATCATTGAGCGAAACTTCGTCTTCTGATAACATCTTAGATATCATGTCTGATGAAGAATTAAGCATTTCCATATGTAGTTTTAGCTTTTCCATATATCTATTATCGGCAAATTGATAAAAAACTTAATACTTAAAAATTAGTAATTATTTAGACCTGCCATAACTTGTGCAAATTGAGAGTTACCTTGCTCCATCATAAGCTCAAGTTGGGTAAAAATATCTCGCTGTTTTTCTTCATAATCAGCAAGATATTTTTCTTCTTTTTCGATGTTTTTATTAAGAAATTCAATTTTATCACTAACTCCGTCTTCAAGAGTATCAATAATTCCGTCAGTTGACGTATAACCTTGAAGATGCGTATATATACTTTGGATAGGAGAGCTGCTTGTTGAAAAGAAAGTATTTAAATCATTGGGAGTATTTGCCAAGACTGTGTCCAATTTATCTGAATCTTCTAACGTCATTTTACCACTATTGTCAAAAGAAATACCTAATTCAGATAAATTATTTATAGTTCCTGATGTGGCATCACCGATCACTAATTGACGTAACTGAGAAGAGAGGTCACGAATAGATCGTAATTCTCTAAGAGGTCCTCTAGTGCCTGTTTGCCCATTAATGAATGTCTTATTACGTATATCGGTATTTAAATCGTTATAGGCTTTGACAAATTCGTCAAAGTTACTTCTAGCTTTTGTGGTATCTCTTTCTATATCTAAGGTTACAGCTGATGCAGTTGTTTTCTTCAATTCAAAAGTAAGACCAGATATGGTATCGCTTATAGTATTAGATGATCGTTGAAAACTAACCCCATTCATGGTAAAAGCTGCATCTAATTGATTCGTTGCTACCGGTCGTGTAGCATTGTCAAAAACGGTTGCTAATGAACCAGATGTATTTGCAATTTGAACCCTTTTCGCTTCACCAGTTACAGAGCTTCGGACGGAGAGTTGAACATTAGTTGAATCAAGATCGAATACATTCACCTGTAAAGTTTCACCAAAAGCAGTTTCAATAGCTGTTTTTAAACTGTTTAAGACCGTTGAATTTGAATCACCAGAGGTTGGTGCTATTGATATAGTGTGCGTTGTTCCATCGACAGTAATATCAACGGATCCATTATTGTCTAGATTAGTTCCTGCTGAAGCATAACTTGCTGATAATAAATTATCCCTAGTCGCAAGCCGGTTAATTGTTAATGAAAATTGATCTGGGTCATCAAGATTGGATGCTGAGGTTATTTCAACTATGGTATCATCAGAACTCGTAGTTTTTACAGGAGTAAAAGTATTATTGGTAGATAGAGAATATTCCTTAATCATATTCTCCAAAGCCGAAATTTTAGAACTAACTTTTCCCAACTCAGAATTGATTTTATTCTGGTCTCTCAAGTCAGTCTGATACTGAACTTTTTTTTGACTTTCTAGTTGGACTAGCTGTTGTACAATACCTTCATACTGTCCAGATCTACTAATAATATTAGATATAGATGCCATTTAGTGGAGTTAAACTGCTTGTTTTTTTAATTCAATTTGCGCGACTTCTTCCCATGTTTCTCGTAATGGGTTTAGTACTTCTATAATTTCTTCAAACTTAGATTCCCTGGATAATTGCTGGCAAAATCTATAAATCTCAAACAATGATGAGGATATATCATAGTCGAAATTTAGGTAGTGAATGAGTTCAGATAGTAATTCATTGACTTTGTCACCGTTTTCTCTGTAACAATTTTGAGCAATCAAATCGTACATCTTCACCACTAATTTTGTTGGGTGTGAGTTGAGTATAGATTGTTGTTGATAAATTTTATCTGGTGATAACATAGTGTATTTGTTTAATTCTAGTTCAAACAAGTTATCGGGATATTTTAGGCGAACTTAATTACTCTTTCACAATTTTGTTCTTTTTCTGTTTAGTACAAATATGATACCAAACACCAAATTTGTCTTATATATAGGTCAAGAGTACTGCTGGTATGTTATTTCTAAAACTTTTGTTAATTCGAGGCGGAAATCTTTTCTCATACAACGGTCAAATTTTTCTGTAGCAAGTCAATCCTACCCAAATACCTTATCTGTCAACTTAATTACAAGATAGATACATATAGTTAACAAGAATGCTACAAATTACATTGAAATCAGTTACAGATTATTACAATGAAAAGTGTAAGTACGAGAGTTTGATCTCTTAATTTTTTATAAAAAAATAGAAAAAAACTCTCCTTTTAGGTGTATAGAGGTTGATTTGAGTAAAAAATTTAAAGTTACAATATTTAGTTACGATAACTGTAACTAATCAGAAACTAAAAATGAAATAACATTTGAATAAACTTCTAGTTCTTGCTACTAGAATTTTAAATAAGGATTAAACAAATACATAAATAAGGATTAGATCATGGCAAGTTTTGGAGATTTCAATAAGGTAAATACGAACGTTACTGCGATGGAGGCGAGGCTTTCATTGAATAAAATAAATGCAGAACTAGGAAACAGTCGATTAAAACTATCAACTGGTTATAAGATTAATAGTGCTGAAGACGATTCAGCTGGATTTGCAATAGCAACCAAGTTAAGAAGTAGAATTACAGGTTTAGAGCAAGCTTTACAAAATGTAAGTGATGCAAAATCAGTAATGGATATAATTGAAGGTGGATATTCTTCAATTATGGACAATTTAATTGAGATGAAAGGTTTAGCAACGCAGGCTGCCAATGACACTTTTAGTGCAACCGAAAGAACATTGATTGCCAAACAAATTCAGTCACTCGGATACGATATTAATGACATAGCTGATTCGACTAAATTTAATGGCATTGCACTAAATCCAAGTGGTGGGGATAGTACACTAACATTCCAGACCGGAGAGGGTACTAGCGACACTTATACATTCAATCTAAGGCAAGTTGATGTTTTGGCTTTATTCGGAAGCGCGAGTATAGATAGCGCTGGTAACGATATAGTTTCGGGTGCGAATCAATCTTTATTATCGGGTGCAAATGCAGATAATGATGATCGTGGTGAGATTGACTTTACCATAGCTGATGACGGAGTTGCCTCAGAAGTAGATGCATTAGCAACGGACTTCAGTGATTTGATGACGGCAGTTGACGCAGCTGTAGCCACGTTAAATGGCTATATGAATGAGATTGGTATTGATCAACGATCAATGACAGGGAAAGAAGTAAATCTGACTGAGGCGATTTCGGCGAATAGTGCCGCGAAGAGTAGAATTATGGATGTTGACTTTGCTAAAGAACAGTCAAATTCAGTAAGACTACAGATCCTACAGCAAACAGCGACCGCAGCTTTATCACAAGCTAACATGGGTCCACAGGCTGTATTAGGGTTCCTCGGACAATAAACGGAAAATTAGCGACTTAGTTCAACAGATTGATATAGAAGAATACGGTTTTGTTAAGGATTAAAAGAAGAATACTTAACTAAAACAAAAACACTAAAAAACGAGGTCAAAATGGCTAGTTTTGGTGATTATAATAGAGTGAATACCAACGTTACGGCGATGGATGCTCAACTCTCATTAAACAAAATAAACAGAGATTTAGGAGAGAGTAGATTACGATTATCTACAGGATTCAAGATCAATAACGCAGAAGATGATGCAGCTGGTTTTGCTATAGCTACAAAGCTAAAAAGCCGGGTTGCAGGTCTGGAGCAAGCATTACAAAATGTAAGTGATGCTAAATCAGTTCTTGGTGTAGTTGAAGGAGCTTATAATTCAGTAATGGATAACCTTATTGAAATGAAATCATTAGCTACGCAAGGTGCTAATGAGACTTTAGGTAGTTCTGAACGTAATTATCTTGGTGCTCAAATAGTAGCTTTATCACAAGATATTGATGATATCGCACAATCAGCCAATTTTAATGGGATTCAACTTCTTGATGGAGATCCATCTGATAATGCTCACATAGGTAATCTCTCTCTTACTTTCCAAGTTGGAGAAGGTACATCTGATACATTATCAGTGTCTTTAGGAGTTGTAAACTCTGGTGCTCTTTTTGATGACGATAGTGATGCGCATGATGGTGATGGTGCTAATGCAGCTAATGGTGTTGCTACAGGTTTCAAAACGACAACTATAACCGATAGTACTGCGGATAGTTCTGCAGCTGCGCGTGGTGAATTAGTATATACCGCAGATACTGCTGCAGTTGGTTTTAGAGAATTACTTACTGATATCGATGCAGCTATAGGTAGTATGAATGGTAAGCTTAATTCAATTGGTATTAATCAAAGATCACTTACTGGTAAAGAAGTAAACTTGACAGAAGCTATCACTGCAAATAGTGCAGCTAGAAGCCGAATTATGGATACTGATTTCGCCAAAGAGCAGTCAAATTCAGTTAGACTACAAATCCTACAACAAACTGCTACGGCTGCTTTATCTCAAGCTAATATGGGACCGCAAGCTGTACTTGGTTTCTTAGGGTAATAATCAAAATTATAAAACAATAAATAGGTAAATATTATGGCTAGTTTTGGTGATTACAACAGAGTGAATACCAACGTTACGGCGATGGATGCTCAACTCTCGTTGAACAAAATAAATAGAGATCTAGGAGAGAGTAGATTACGATTATCTACAGGATTCAAGATCAATAACGCAGAAGACGATGCAGCTGGTTTTGCAATAGCTACTAAGCTAAAGAGCCGAGTTGCAGGTCTGGAGCAAGCATTGCAAAATGTGAGTGATGCAAAATCAGTATTAGGTGTTGTTGAAGGAGCTTATGGTAGTATAATGGATAATCTCATTGAGATGAAATCTTTATCAACTCAAGCTTCTAATGATACATTGAGTGCAACTGAGAGAACTTATATTGCAAAACAAATAAATGCGCTTGGTAAAGATATTAATGATATCGCTGCATCTTCAACTTTTAACGGTGTAGATTTACTAGCAGCTTCTGATACTTCTTTAACATTTCAAGTTGGAGAAGGTACTACCGATACAATGGCGGTGACTTTAAATGATGTTGATATCTTGGCATTATTTAGTAATGGTGCTGCTGTAGCTGATTTAGGTTCGGCATCCAATGCTAGTACTGATGCTACTGTAATTGATGTTACTATTGATGGTGATAACGGCGTAGGAGCTGATACTATTGATGGTGATGCTACTGATATTACACGTGGTGAAATAGAATTTGATCTAAATGCTGGTGAAGTTGTTGCAGCTGCAATTGATTTTAGATCTTTCACTGGTCATGTAGATACTGCAATTGGAAGATTGAATGGTTACATGAACCAGGTCGGTATCGATCAACGATCACTTTCTGGTAAAGAAGTAAACTTGACAGAAGCTATTACTGCAAATAGTGCAGCTAGAAGCCGAATTATGGATACTGATTTCGCCAAAGAGCAGTCAAATTCAGTTAGGCTACAAATCTTACAACAAACTGCCACTGCAGCTTTATCCCAGGCAAATATGGGACCACAAGCTGTACTTGGTTTCTTAGGGTAATAAACCCAACAATCTAAAAAATAGGTAAAAATCATGGCTAGTTTTGGCGATTACAACAGAGTGAATACCAACGTTACGGCGATGGATGCTCAACTCTCGTTGAATAAAATAAATAGAGATCTAGGAGAGAGTAGATTACGATTATCTACAGGATTCAAGATCAATAATGCAGAAGACGATGCAGCTGGTTTTGCAATAGCTACAAAGCTAAAAAGCCGAGTTGCAGGTCTGGAGCAAGCATTGCAAAATGTGAGTGACGCAAAATCAGTCTTAGGTATTGCAGAAGCAGCGTACAATGGTATAGTGGATAATCTCATTGAGATGAAGACTCTTGCAACGCAGGCTGCTAACGGAACTATAGGGACAGCTTCCGCTGAAATGGGTTATATAGCATCTCAGTTAGAAGCCCTTGGTGACGATATCAATGATATTGCTTCCTCAACTACATTCAATGGTGTTGATTTGACTGGCTCATCAGCTGGATCAATGACATTCCAAGTAGGTGAAGGGTCATCCGATACATTTACGGTTACTCTATCAGAAGCTAATATGGGTACATTGTTCTTAAATACTTTTAGCGGTGCTGGTACAGATGATATGGTACCAGAATCAGGTGAAGTATTAGGGGACGAATCCAATGGTGGATCACCAGCAGCTGAAGTATCAGGTAGCGGTCTTACACACATGGGATACTTATTTGAAGATGATCAAGATGATGATCAAGCTGTTATTACTTTCCAGGGTGCATCAATTGGTGTAAGGGCTGCAACAGGCGTAGCAGCAACTCATGATAAATTATATATCGATGAGTTGACAGTAAATGCTGCTGATATGCGTTCATTTATGGGTCATATTGATACTGCTATAGGCACTATGAATGGTAAAATAAATGATATTGGTATCAATCAAAGATCACTTTCTGGTAAAGAAGTAAACTTGACAGAAGCTATCACTGCAAATAGTGCAGCGAGAAGTCGAATCATGGATACGGACTTTGCTAAAGAACAATCAAATTCAATCAGATTACAAATCCTACAACAAACGGCTACTGCTGCTTTATCCCAGGCTAATATGGGACCACAGGCTGTACTTGGCTTCTTAGGATAATAATTAAAACATAAAACAGGTAAATAATCATGGCAAGTTTTGGCGATTATAACAGAGTGAACACCAACGTTACGGCGATGGATGCTCAACTTTCCTTAAATAAAATAAATAGAGATCTGGGAGAGAGTAGATTACGATTATCTACAGGATTCAAGATCAATAATGCAGAAGACGATGCAGCTGGTTTTGCGATAGCTACAAAGCTAAAGAGCCGGGTTGCAGGTCTAGAGCAAGCATTGCAAAATGTGAGTGATGCAAAGTCTGTACTTGGTGTTGTTGAAGGCGCTTATGGTAGTATAATGGATAATCTCATTGAGATGAAATCTTTATCAACTCAAGCT
>CALKOA010000027.1 GCA_938091655.1 uncultured Balneolaceae bacterium
AACACTCATGGGTGCCATACAAGGTATTTTCGCAGCTCAGTATGAGGTGCTTCGTGCTAATGGACATAGCCCTTCAGAAGCATTTAACGAAACCGTAGAAGAACTGACACAATCACTTATGCCCTTGGTCGCTGAAAATGGCATGGATTGGATGTATGCCAACTGTTCTACCACCGCCCAACGAGGAGCCTTAGACTGGTGGAAAAAGTTTAAAGATGCTACTAAACCTGTTTTCGAAGATTTATATAAAGAGGTTGCGGCTGGAAATGAGGCCCAAAAGTCCATCGATTCTAACAGCAAGGACGATTACCGTGAAAAATTAGAAATCGAACTTGCAGAGCTGCGCGATTCAGAAATGTGGCAAGCCGGTAAAACAGTTCGTACTTTACGCCCAGAGAATAAACTAATTAGTTCTAATCATTGAGTTCACAACACCAATCCGACATCGATATACTTCAACCCGAGACTCCCTCAACGAGTGTGACGATTCAGGATATAGAGGATGCGGCACATAAGCTTGAAGGCATTGCTCACCGAACTCCATTGATTTATAACGAATTATTATCCGAACAGTATCAAGCCAACATTTGGCTTAAACGAGAGGATCTTCAAGTTGTACGCTCCTACAAAATTAGAGGGGCATACAACATGATCCAATCTCTTCCGGAAGCAGAAACTCAACATGGTGTGGTTTGTGCTAGTGCAGGTAATCACGCGCAAGGAGTGGCTTTTGCCTGCCGTAAGAAGGGCATCAAAGGGACCATTTTTATGCCGGTCACTACTCCTGAACAAAAAGTTAAGCAGGTAAATATGTTTGGCAGGGAGTTTGTTGAGGTGGTCTTAGATGGCGATACCTTTGACGATGCTTTTGCTCGTGCAACACAGTTTTGCGAAGAAACAAATGCTGCCTTTATACCCCCTTTTGATCATCCTAAAATCATTGCTGGGCAGGGTACCGTTGGAAAAGAACTCTGGGAAGATGCTGATTTTTCCATCGACTATATCATTGCTCCAGTTGGCGGTGGTGGCCTTTCTGCCGGAATTGGAAGTTACATTAAAGCATACTCTCCACATACCCAAATCATTGGTGTCGAACCGGAAGGTGCGCCAGCAATGCTAAAGTCTATTGAAGCGGGTAAAATTGTTACCCTTGAAGAAATCGATAAATTTGTGGACGGGGCTGCGGTAAAAAAAGTCGGACATTTCACCTTCGAAATTTGTTCCAAAATTTTGGATCAAATCATTACTGTACCCGAGGGAAAAGTGTGCGGAACCATACTAAATTTGTACAATGAACAGGCCATAGTGGTTGAACCCGCAGGAGCGCTGTCCATTACCGCACTTGATAACTGTAAGGAAGAAATCAAAGGGAAGAATGTTGTATGTGTATTAAGTGGTAGCAACAATGACATAATGCGGACGGCTGAAATTAAGGAACGTTCGTTAATGTACGAAGGGCTTAAGCATTACTTTATTGTGGATTTCCCTCAAAGAGCCGGTGCGCTTCGCGAATTCCTAGGAGATGTACTAGGCCCAGATGATGACATTACCTACTTTGAATACTCGAAAAAGACCAACAAAGATTTAGGCCCTGCCCTCATTGGATTAGAGCTTAAAAATAAAGAGGATATTCAGCCACTAATTGATCGGATGAATGCGAAGCAACTCAGCTTCGAATACGTAAACGATCACCCACAATTATTTCGCTTTATTGCCTAATGCGTTTGTTGAGGGATAAATGGAATCTCTATTTTACCTGTTCGGTGCCTAAGGTTTAGCCTTGTATAACCGCACGTGCATAGTCGCGACGCATATCTGCTATGGCTGCTATGGAAATTTCTTTTGGGCAAACCGCTTCGCATTCACCGAAGTTGGAGCAATCTCCAAAGCCTTCCTCTTCCATCTGTTCTACCATTGCTACCACACGGTTATTTCGCTCTACATCGCCCTGTGGTAGGTGAGATAGGTGAGAAATTTTAGCACTAGTAAACAGCGAAGCAGAAGCATTTGGACATGCTGCCACACAGGCTCCACAGCCAATACATGCAGCGTAGTCAAAAGCTAGATCAGCATCTTTTTTTGGAATCGGTCTTGCATTGGCTTCTTGGGCAGAACCCGTTTTAACCGATACGTAGCCGCCTGCTTCGATAATCCGGTCAAAAGCCGAACGATCTACCACCAAATCTTTAATAACTGGAAAGGCTGAAGCACGAGGCGGTTCAATCGTGATATGATCTCCATCGGAGTAATTTCTCATGTGTAACTGACAACAAGCCGTCCCTTTTTTGGGTCCGTGTGCCTGCCCGTTAATAACCAGATTACACGAACCACAAATGCCCTCGCGGCAATCGTAATCAAATTCGACCGGATCCTTGCCTTCTAGCTGCAATTCTTCGTTGAGCACGTCCAACATTTCTAAGAAGGACATATGTTCGTTTACTGTCGATAGAGTTCTGTCTTCAAAATATCCCTTTGCAGTGGGGCCACTTTGTCTCCAATATCGTAGATGAATGGTCATGTTAGTACTCATAAAAATATCCTCTTATTTGTAACTACGTTGCTTTAGTTCAACAAATTCAAAATTTAATACTTCTTTGTGGAGCTCTTCTTCGAGTACTCCATTGCGATCTTTAAACTCCCAGGCAGATACATAATTGAACTCTTCGTCGTTACGAATGGCCTCCCCTTCTTCGGTTTGGAATTCCTCTCTTAGGTGACATCCGCACGATTCATCTCTATCCAATGCATCCATGGCCATAAGCTCAGCTAATTCGAAGAAATCAGCCACTCGTCCGGCAAATTCTAGGTATTTATTGTAATTATTTTTCTCACCAGGAACATATACATTGGTCCAAAACTCATCGCGTAAACTACGAATATCGGCTATAGCTTCTTCCAAGCCTTCCTTGGTTCTGGAAATTCCAATCTTATCCCAAACAATTCGACCTAGTGTTCGATGGAAATCAATTATGGTTCGCTTACCATTTATGTTTAGGAGACGATCAATACTATCCTGTGCTTGCATAGCAGCCGTTTCAAAAGCTTCATGATCAGTGCCATATCGCGTGCCTGGTTGTACATCTGCCAGGTAGTTACCGATAGTGCTTGGTAGTAGAAAATACCCATCGGATAGGCCTTGCATGAGAGCCGAGGCGCCCAAGCGATTTGCTCCATGGTCAGAGAAATTGGCTTCGCCTGCGGCAAATAGACCTGGAATATTGGTCATTAAATTATAATCTACCCAAAGCCCACCCATCGTATAATGAACGGCTGGGAAAATGCGCATGGGCTGTGAGTATGGATCTTCACCAGCAATGTTTGCATACATATCGAATAGGTTTCCGTACTTAGCAGCAATTACTTCCTTGCCGTCCCGGGCAATAGCATCTCGGAAATCTAAGTAAACGGCCAATCCAGTTTCACCTACCCCTAGACCTTGATCACATACCACCTTTGCATTTCGAGAGGCCACATCTCTTGGCACTAAATTCCCAAAACTCGGATATTTTTCTTCTAGATAATAAAACCGCTCGTCCTCGGGAATATCGTTGGGATGACGATCGTCTCCTTTTTTACGAGGTACCCAAACTCGCCCGTCATTGCGCAAACTCTCACTCATCAGGGTTAATTTGGATTGATAATCTCCAGAAACAGGAATACAGGTTGGGTGTACCTGGACGAAACTTGGATTTGCAAACAACGCACCTTTTTTGTGCGCTCGCCAAGCAGCCGTCACATTTGAATTTTTAGCATTGGTAGATAAATAAAATACATTCCCATATCCACCTGTGGCTAGAATTACCGCATCTGCTTCGTGCCGACAAATTTCACCAGTAACTAAATCTCGGGTAATAATGCCACGTGCTTTACCATCAATAATTACGACCTCAAGCATTTCATGACGGGTATAGTACTCAATCCCGCCTAATTCTACCTGACGCATCATTGCCTGATACGCACCTAAAAGCAATTGCTGTCCTGTTTGACCCCGCGCATAGAATGTTCTACTCACCTGAGCGCCGCCAAAAGAGCGATTGGCTAACAAACCAGAATACTCACGGGCAAAAGGAACTCCCTGCGCAACGGCCTGATCAATAATACTATTGGAAACTTCGGCTAAACGATAAACATTGGCCTCACGTGAGCGGTAATCGCCCCCTTTGATGGTATCATAAAATAGTCTCCAAACACTATCGCCGTCGTTTGGGTAATTTTTTGCGGCATTAATCCCGCCTTGAGCTGCAATGGAATGAGCTCGACGCGCTGAATCTTGAATACAGAAACTTTTTACTTTATAGCCCATCTCTGCCATACTAGCCGCAGCTGCCCCACCCGCTAATCCTGTTCCAACAATAATGACCTCGTATTTACGACGATTGTTGGGAGCAACCAACTTCATTTCTTTTTTATGACGGCTCCATTTTTGCTCTAGTGGGCCCTCTGGAATTTTTGCATCTAATGAAATCATGATTAACTCTCCTTACTTAATACGCAATTAATGAACCCGTTCCACCTGTCACAAATATGTATACAGGGATGAAAATAAAACCAAGCATAAGCACAATGGCGAAAACATAGGCTCCCAATTTGAATGCATGGGTTTTGTTTTTGTTGGTTACACCCAACGAGGTAAATGCACTCCAAGCTCCATGAAACAGGTGAAGCATAATTAGAGTTAATACAACTATGTATCCTAGAGCAATATACCAGGTTGTGAATGAATCAATAACCAACTGTCGTAAATCCCTCATCGGCTCACCATCAGCAGACATAATCATTTCGGTCTCCCCAAACTTGAAGGACCAAATGTGAACTACCAAGAACACCAATATGGTAATACCTGATAATATCATACTTCTGGAAGCTAGATTTTGCCGGCTTGCTCCCCCTTTACTCTTATACACTTCGTAGCCGGATGGCCGAGCTTTTCGCTTACCCAACCAAATAGATATTCCGAGGTAGGAGTGATACAATACAAAAAATAGCAAACCTGCCTCGGCAATGTAGAGTAGTATTCCAAGGCTTTCTAATTTTTTGGTATAAATGTTGAATGCTTCAGCAGAGGCAAAAATGGCATAGTTACCAGCCAAATGAACAACCAAAAAAAGCATTAGCGCGATTCCGGTAATCCCCGTCATTAATTTTCTGCCCACCTGCGATTGTAACGCCTTAATAATCGTTGGCATGATGATAGATTTTATACTGCAGTTTATACTTCTGTTCCGAGCATTGCTTCGTTGCGCCTGCTCTTAGTTAGTGAACTAGTGGAATATAATAAATTGTATGGCTAAAGTTCTTTAGATTCCTTCCATATTTACACAGAAAAAAGCTTTTTTGATGTTCTTACCGCAACAAAACAATTACCCCTCACTTAAAATCAAATCATCAGTTTTTAGCTGCCATTTAATTCCCATTTCAGATCCCGATGAAGTCCCTAGCCTCTTGAACCAATTAAGAAAAACATATTACTCAGCAGCCCATCATTGTTGGGCATGGAGGCTGCTGGAACCTACCGAAACTGAACTTCAGTGGCAAGAACACCAAAGTGACGATGGCGAGCCTAGAGGTACCGCCGGGTTTCCTATTTTACATCGGCTTCATCATCACGAAATCGTAAATACCTTAGCGGTGGTTATCCGAGAGTATGGAGGGACAAAATTAGGAAAATCAGGACTGATTATAGCTTATTCGGATGCAACCGATTTGGCCATTAGCCAAGCCGATCTTATACCGCAGCAAGCCTGTTATCTGTTGCATATTGAAAACTCATACGATCAAGAAAATCTGATAAAGCAGTGGATGCATCAATGGCAGTTACCACTGGTATCCTCAGAATTTGGAATGCAGGTGCACCGGTCTTTTCAGGTTAGTTGGGATCTATATAAAGACATACGTGAAGACCTGCATGTTGAGCTTCGAAGCTGGGAACATCTAGCCGTTCGATGGGCGTGGAGTGAATTAGCGGTACGCCCAACAATCTAACACAGAGTTAACTACTAAAACAGGTCCATCATTCAATGACGAGACAGGTGCTTAAAACAAACACCTTTTCTACCAAGTGGCCTCTAAAAATGTGGACGGGTTAAAAATGGCGGAGTCTAAAGTTGCTGGCGCCTGAATATTGAAGTATTCCTCGTAAAGCATTCGTTGTCCATTCATATTAAATACAACCTCGGGAGCTACCCATCCCCCTTTGATGGGTTCATACTTGTTAAATAGGACTTCCTGCATGGTTCCAGCCCTTCCAGGCTTCAAACTACGTACAAATAATAAACGGTCTTTTTCTATCCAAAATTGAGACAAGCTATCCGAGGGTGCATCCACTCCTACTACCCAGACCGCTTTACCTTGCCACTCGTCGGCGTACATTTTCGTCATATCATACCCAACGGAGCTGAGCTGTTCCATACTTTTGGTAGGGGCTTGCTTGTATATGTCAAAGCCCAACACCAATAAATCATGCACTCTAGGCATTTCCTGGATGGCTTGACCATTAGCATAGCCGTATTGCACCCCATCTTTAAAGAGTATCCCATTCCCAGAATTTTTCTCATCAAAATGTATGGCAAGTGCTCCAGGTGCTTCCAAAGCTTCATACCACCATTGTACTCGCTCAACCTGTCCGTCCGCTGTATAAAAGGTAGTCTTTTGATCAAAAGTCAGGTGAGTATACCAATCCTTCTGATATCGCTCAACCATCTGCTGAACAAGGGCCATGGGATTCTCGGGTTCTACAGAGGAACGTGACTCTTGGGTTTCCGGTTCAACAGGTGTTGACAATGAAAAAGATGATACAAAGAACAAAAGAAGAAAATAAACAGACATACTTACGACCAATCGTTTTGTTGTAGTTTAGCTTAGAATGGGTCATTTGTTCCAAACATACCATATATTCAAGATTGTTAACACCGAAAATTTTTCAGTACTATTCAACCAATTCATTCAGAACGTAAATTATGAAAATCTATACCAAACAAGGCGATCAAGGACAAACTGCTCTTTTCGGTGGTGACCGTGTCTCAAAACATAGTATTCGCATCGAAACCTATGGCACCGTAGACGAATTAAATTCTATTTTAGGTGTGGCTATAGCCAATGAACATCAACCGTTCACCGGTGACGTCATCGATGAGGTCCAACATCAGCTCTTTATTTTAGGCGCCGACTTAGCTACTCCATTCCATTCCGATGCCCGAATCGATCGAATTTCTGAGCAAGAAGTGCAGTACCTAGAACAAAAAATAGATTTTATGGAAGAAAGTCTTCCGCCCCTGAAAAATTTTATATTACCTTCTGGAAGTATGACCGGTGCTACACTGCATCATGCTCGTACTGTTTGCCGTCGTGCTGAACGATTAGCCGTGGTGTGCAGCAATCAAGAAAAAATCAATGACATGGTGCTTCAATACTTGAACCGTCTAAGTGACTTTTTGTTTGTACTTGCGCGCTATGAGAACCACCAAAGCGGATGTCTAGAAAACCCTTGGATTCCAAAAAAATAGGCTCAAAAAAGAAGCATCGCTCCATCGCAAAAGAACGGGCTTCAGCTGAGACTGTACGCTCTACCCGTTCTAACAAGCGAACTATTCTGTTCTACGGTATTACGGCAGCCATACCTTTGATCTTTTTCCTTTTATTGGAAACTGGACTCCGGTGGGGGAATTATATGGGTGACTTAGCTTTGTTTTCAGATCCGGGAATTGGAAAAAACGAGTATTATCTACCCAACCCAAATTTTGCTGCCCGTTACTTTTTCTACACTAAAACCGTTCCAAGTCCTTCCATAGACGTATTTAAACAAGAAAAAACGCCCGACATATACCGCGTTTTTGCCATGGGTGGTTCTTCAGCAGCGGGATATCCCTATGGATTCAATGGCACCTATTCTCGTGTGGTCAAAGACATACTGCAAGATCGTATGCCCAATAAACAGGTCGAAGTAGTAAACGTCGGCATTAGTGCTATCAGCTCATATACCCTGTACGATCAAGTAGCTGAAATACTCCAACAAAAACCCGATGCTATTCTCATTTATGCTGGGCATAATGAGTTTTATGGAGCATTAGGAGTAGGATCTAACGAAAATCTGGGAGGCTTTCCATGGTTTGTTCGCGGCTATCTAAAACTCCAGCAATACAAAACTTTTTTGCTCCTACGAAACACCCTTGTAGGTGCGGGAAAATGGACAGCCTCTCTGTTTGGTGCCCAAGAAATTGACCCTAATGCCACCCTCATGGAACGCATTATCAACTCTCGGTCAATTGCGCTTGATGGCCCAAAACATCAACTGGCCATGCATCAATTTGATAGCAACCTAAGTGCAATTTTAGAGGAATTTACCCAACAAGGAATACCGGTATGGCTAGGCAGCTTAGCCAGTAACTACAAAGATCAAGCGCCCTTTGTTGATGTGCCGGATGCCCTCGATGCCCAAGAACAACCTCTACCCTTAGCCTCAACCATATTCCAAGAAGGCCAATCCCTTCTGGTTAATGGTGACGCCGATGCTGCGCAAAACCAGTTTGCATACGCAAAGGATCTAGACGGATTAAAATTCAGAGCGCCAGAATCTATCAACCAAATCATTCGTGAAAAAGCTACCGAATACGAACAGGTTCATTATGTTCCCGTCTATGAAACCTTCGTCGAGCATAGCCCAAATGGAATAGTTGGTAACGAGTTAATGCTTGAACACCTTCATCCCAACGCCAAGGGGTATTTTCTAATGGGTGCAAGCTTTGCCCAAGCCATGCTAGAAAATGAACGACTAGCCGAGTGGGTACACCCCCCACTGAATAATAAAGAAAGTGAGCGTCAAACGGGCAACGGCCTCATTGAACAGAACCTCATTAAACAGGAATTCGAAGCCTACGAACAGGGCATGTACCTAAGTGATTTTGACCACCGAGTGGCCTATCATCGTGTGAGAACCTTAAAACAGGGATTTCCATTTGTTCTCTCAAACAATGCTCGTCCCTATCAACAAGGCTACAAACCTACAGGGCCTGCTGACTCCCTAGCTTTTTTGGCCGTGCATGCCTCCAAGAGTTGGGATGAATCTAAAGTAGAACTTGGGGGAATATATGAGCGTAACAATGAACCAGAGAAAGCATTCTTAGAATACATGGGGCTTATTAGAAATCAACCATGGAACGATTCACCCTATGTATTTGCCGCACGTGTTCGATTAAACCAAAATGATTTTGAGGCCGCAGAGCCTTTACTAGAACAAGCTTATTCCATTCAACCCAAGGAGGGCTATACTACCAAAATGCTTGGGGCCATAATGGTACAAAAAGGCGACCTAGAGCGTGGTATCACGTTACTTTTAGAATCTAGAGCCCTGTCTCCACGAGACCCTCAAATGCTCTACAATTTATCTGGAGCTTACGGACTAAATAAGAATTACACCAAGGCATTAGAGATTGCTGAGGAAGTGATCGCAATAAACCCTAATTTTCCAGGTATACAACAATGGAAGGCACAACTCCAACGGGCCTTGAATTAACAAAATATATGGTATGGCATTAATGGTTTCCGTCTCGGGTATCCGAGGCATATTTGGTTCTGATTTAACCCCTGAAAATTTAAGTCGTTTTACCGCGGCCTACGGCAGCTGGTTACAAGGTGGCACGGTGGTCGTAGGTCGAGATTCTCGAATCTCTGGTAAAATATGTGAGGATATAGTGGTTGCCACGCTTCGTAGCGTGGGATGCAATGTGGTTCGAGTGGGTATTGTACCAACCCCAACAGTTGCCATGGGGGTCCTTAAGCATAAAGCCCAAGGTGGTATTATCATTTCTGCGAGTCATAATCCAGGAGAATGGAATGCCCTCAAACTTCTCAATAACAAGAGTGAATTTTTGGATGCCGAGCAAGGCAAAGCCGTAATGGAACTGGCTGATAAGGGAGCGTTTTCCTATGTAGATGCCTTTCATTTAGGCGAAGAAATAGAGGATAATACCCTACTGGATTACCATATAGATACGATTTTAGCCCTTCCCTTCATCGATGCCGATCGCATTGCAAGCAAAAACTTTAAGGTTGCGGTAGATGCCGTTAATGGAGCTGGCTCCTACGCAATCCCAGCCCTATTAGAACGACTTGGAGCTAGGGTTTCAGCCATCCACTGTACCCCGAATGGTCATTTCCCACACAACCCAGAGCCCCTACCTGAGCACTTGGGAGAAATATGTGAATTGGTAAAAACTGAGCAGGCCGACTTAGGTGTAGTTACCGATCCTGATGCCGATCGCCTAGCTTTGGTTGACGATACAGGTCGCTTGTTTGGAGAAGAATATACTCAAGCAACAGCCTTCGATTTTATCCTTTCAAAAAACCCAGGCCCTTCCGCAACCAACCTCTCCTCCTCACGTATTTGTGACGAAGTTGCCGCCAAGTATGGCCAAAAGTGCCATCGATCGGCCGTTGGTGAAATTAACGTGGTCAAAAAAATGCAAGAAGTGGGTGCTGTTATTGGAGGAGAAGGTAACGGAGGGGTTATTTTACCTGACCTTCATTATGGCCGAGATGCCTTAGTTGGGGTTGCTATTACCCTTCAACTACTCGCCGAACGGAATCTAAGCGCCTCGGAATATCGGGACAGTTGGCCTACCTTTCACATGAGTAAAAATAAGATTCAACTAGATGATCTCGGAGCCCAAGCTTCCGAAGTGCTGTCCATGATTCAGGATCATTACGCCGATCTAAAGCCCGACACCACCGATGGGGTCAAAGTGAATTTTGAGGAAGGCTGGGTTCATCTTCGCCCTTCAAATACCGAACCTATTGTCCGGATTTACGCCGAGGGACCTAGTGTAGAGGCTGCCCATGCTTTTGCCAAACGAATTAAACATCAAATTGCCTCACGTTTTGGGGTTCTTTTACTTGTTTTATGGGCTTTTGTTAGCATGTCATGCACTCCAAAAAATGAACCCATCTCGAGTCAAGATTCCTATGAGGGCTCTCGTGCTCAAACCTCTCAAAACCTTGCCATGGACTCAGAGTCTATGGAGGCCGCCCTAGAACCATTAAGCAGTAGGGCTGGACAACAACAGGATTGGGTATATACCGAGCAGGATGTAGCTATATTTCATGAGGTAATGATGCAATTTAGCCCAAACAAAAACGAAGGAGTTGCCGAGCTAATTCCAAGAATAGGTCGCTTTTTCGAGGGGCAACCTTATGTGGCGCATGCACTGGAGGTAACCGATCAAGAGCAGCTAATTATCAATTTACGGGAGCTCGATTGCACCACTTATGCCGAACACCTACTGGCTTTATCCAGAACGCTAAAATCCGAAACTCAAAGCTTTGAACATTACGCAAAAGAGTTGGAAGCTATTCGGTATAGAGACGGTAAAAGAGGGGCCTATACTAGCCGACTTCACTACTTTAGTGAGTGGATTTATGATAACGCCGCATCTGGTTTAGTAGAAACCCCTGCCGATCAATTTGGTGCACCTTACCCGAATCGTCTTGGGTTTATGTCCGAACATCCCGATGCGTATAAGCATTTAGCAAGCAATCCAAGCTATGTGGAGCAGATTCAACAAATCGAGCAGGAGCTATCCAACAAACACTATACCTACATTCCCAAAGAGGATTATGCAGCCATGGAAGCACAGCTTAACGAGGGAGACATTGTAGGCTTCACCACCGATATTTCAGGGCTAGATGTCTCTCATGTTGGGATTGTTGTTCAAGTTCAAGGGAAATTTCACCTCATGCATGCCTCTCAGACCAACCAGAAAGTAGAGGTATCCAAAGAACCTTTATCCTATTTTTTACGCCCAGCATCCAAACACACCGGCATTATGGTCGCTAGGCCAACCGACGTATAATCAACGGAAATATCATGTCCACTCCCCTCCTAATGAATTGGAAAGAAGTAGAAAATCGCGCTATAAAAGGCAATCCAAAGCCCCCAAAGCGCATTGAAAAGTCCCAGGAACAGTGGAAAGCGGCTTTAAGCGACGATATTTTTGCCATTACCCGTTTAAAGGGCACCGAGCGACCTTGGTCGAGTGAACTCTGCAGTAAGTTTGAACCCGGTCTCTACGCATGCGCGTGCTGCCAAACCCAATTATTTGATGCCAGCGAAAAATTCGAAAGCCATTCTGGTTGGCCCTCTTTTACCCAACCTATAGAAGATAATGTAGTTGGATACCTTGCCGATTCTTCCCACGGTATGATGCGCATCGAAATCGTATGCAATTGCTGTGATGCCCATCTAGGGCATGTTTTCCCAGATGGCCCCGCACCCACTGGACTTCGATATTGTGTGAATGCGTTGAGTTTAGAGAAGATATAAACAAAGGGCTAGCGCTTGTTTGGTATCGCTTGTTGGCTAGTTTTTCCTTAGCCTCTACCAAGGAAACTTCAAATCCTTGGCTTCATAGGTTTTATTGCGAATCTGATAATTGGATTTAGATGGAGCCTTTTTTTGAAGTGGATCGTTACCAAATAGTCTAAACAATAATGCAATTGGGCTTATAAAAAGCCAATACACCGCGCCTAATACCACCGGATTCACCACCAAGCTAAGCACAAAGGCAAGCCGGTACCACAGCCAAACAATCCGGTTTCCTACACTGGGAATCGCAATGAACAACCCACCCAAACCAATGGCAGTATACTCCAACCACTGGAGCTCCAAAAACCAGGCTATGACCCAGAAACCCACCACCATGACTAACTGAGTCTTTGGAGTCATGGGATCATTCTGTAGCTCATTAAGGCTTTTTTGAATCACTGCTACCTGACCTTAGAATAATGTGTAGATAAATGGTGCAATAGATGATCCTCCACCAATAACAATTAAGGCACCTAGAAGTACCAATACAACAATCACAGGAGCCAACCAGATTTTCTTGCGCTCCTTCATAAATCCCCATAAATCTTTTAATAATTCCATGCTTTCTATCTTTTACATTAGTTTAATCTTTTTCAAACATTCGTTTTTTGACCCATTTGGGTTGCTCAGATTTAAGTAAAACATACTCATCCAACACCAAAACATCCATTTCTGTATCCATAAAACACTCGTAGGCATCGGCAGGGCTGCATACAATGGGTTCTCCTCGAACATTGAAAGAGGTGTTTATAAGCATTCCAAGACCGGTTTTGTCTTTAAATGCCTGCAAGAGAGATGCATAATCAGGGTTGAACTCAGGATGTACCGTCTGCACACGAGCCGAGAAATCAATATGTGTGATAGCAGGAACGTCCGAACGTTCGACTCCTAATTTTTCACGCAAACCGAATGAATGGAAGCCTTCGGGCAGTTCAAACCTATGCTCTTCAGAAACCGGGTAAACCAATAACATGTACGGTGAGGGGTGTTCTAACCCAAAATACTCTTTAGCATCTTCCCAAAGTACAGAGGGAGCAAAGGGCCGAAACGATTCGCGATATTTTATTTTTAGGTTTAATTTTTTTTGCATGTCACTACGCCGCGGATCAGCAATAATACTTCTTGCTCCAAGTGCTCGAGGGCCAAACTCCATTCGACCTTGAAACCAACCAACTACCGCACCTTGGTGTAGATGTTCAGCTACTACTTCGAAAAGTTCTGGTCGTTGGTATTGCCTATACACCCCAGCATACGGTTTTAATGCCTTTCTAATGGCATCGGTGCTGAATGATGGCCCAAGGTAAGCTCCACGCATTTCGTCCATCGCTATCGAAGAAGAACTTGTTTCCTCTAATATTTGTGGTTTTACGGATTCACGCTTAGGTCTACGTTTTCCATCAAAACTTAGATAATAAGCGGCTAATGCAGCTCCCAAAGCTCCTCCAGCATCACCTGCAGCAGGTTGAATGTATAGGTCCGTAAACAGATTTTTTCGACGTAGCTGGCCATTAGCAACACAATTTAGAGCAACTCCACCCGCCATACATAAATAGTCCGAACCAGTAATTTCTTGCGCATGACGAGCCATTTTAATGACCACCTCTTCGGTTACTTCTTGTATTGCCAGGGCCAGATCAGCCTGCTCAGCACTTAGATCCCGTTCATCTTGCCGACGTGGAATTCCAAACAAATCTTCCCACTTTTTATCGGGAACCATTCGAAGTCCCGTGGTATAACTAAAATAGGATTCATTCAACCAGATAGAACCGTCATCATATAGGTGAATTAAATGCTGGTAGATTTTATGTTTAAATTCCGCTACCCGCTTACTGCCATGAACCCCATAAGGTGCCAAACCCATTAACTTATATTCACCAGAATTAACTTTGAAGCCTAAAAAATAAGTGAAGGCCGAATACAAAAGTCCAAGTGAATGGGGGAAATTCAGTTCTTTAATAAGCGTAATATTGGTCCCAGAACCTTTGCTAATCGATGCCGTTGCCCACTCACCTACTCCATCAATGGTCAATATCGCTGCTTCTTCAAAGGGCGATGGATAAAACGCACTCGCCGCATGCGAAAGATGATGCTCAGGAAATAGTAGGGGTATTTTTTTTACCCCTTCAAATCCCATTTCGGTTAACGACTGCCGTATCATTCGTTTGAGAAACATTTTTTCTTTTAACCATACCGGCATTGCTGCTATAAACGAGCGAATACCACGAGGTGCATAGGAAAGGTAACTTTCTAAGAGTCTCTCTAGTTTTAAAAAGGGTTTATCGTAAAAGACAATAACATCAACCTGCTGCAATGAATAACCAGATTCATCGAGCACATATTGTATGGCGTGGCTTGGAAAGCCTGAGTCTTGTTTCTTGCGGGTGAAACGCTCTTCTTGGGCAGCGGCAATAATCGTCCCATCCTCCAACAATGCTGCGGCCGAATCGTGGTAAAAGGCGGATATACCTAAAATATTCATGCACCTAAGATAGGATTTAAGCCTCAATAAAACATAGCCTCCCTCCTTGTTTTTAACGGACAGCGTTTTTAATCGACAACGGCATTTTGTACTTTTAAACAACCCTTTATTTCCTAGACTATGATTATTTCGATGACCGGGTTCGGGCGCGGAGAAGCCAGCGCACATGGGGTGACAGCCATGGTAGAACTCAAGACCTTAAATTCTCGCTATCTTGATGTAAGCGTACGTTTACCACAGCAATTTCAAGACAAAGAACTGCAGTTTAAAGAAGTGCTAGCTCAACACATCTCCCGCGGAAAACTCAATGTGAGTATTTACTTAGATGACAAAGAATTTCAGCGCCAGGCACCTGCTGTAGACACCCAAAAATTGGCTAACTATGTTCAGATCCTGCGAGAAATACAAACAACCATTGGATTAGAGGGACCGTTAGAGCTCAATCAACTACTCAACTTTAACGATTTAATCACCCAGCCCGAACCGGTACAAGACCCCGAACATGACAAACTTTGTTGGTCCCTCATTCAGCAAGCTAATGCAATAGCCATTGAAAAGTTAATGGAAATGAAGCGGCAAGAAGGAGCCCAATTGGAAGCGGATATAAGCAGCCGAATATCAGGTATTCAAGAAGCCATCATTCATATTCAACAGACAACCGATGGCCGTGGTGAAGATTTAAAAAAGAGATTAAAGGAACGTATTTCAACCCTCTTAGATGATGAAAAAATAGACGCGGATCGGTTAGAAATGGAGGTAGCTTTACTGGCTGATAAAATGGATATCACCGAAGAAACCGTTCGCTTAACTGCTCATTTAAAATTCTTTATGGAGGCTATTCACTCTGAAGAGCATGCAGGTCGTCGATTAAATTTCTTGACCCAAGAAATTAATCGAGAGCTTAATACTATCGGATCAAAGGCCAACGACTCCGGCATAGCCCATGAGGTAGTGAAAGCCAAAGAAATGTTAGAGCAAATCAGAGAACAAGTCCAAAATATCGAGTAATGCAACCTCTCACTATATTGCTCGCAGCCCCCAGTGGGACTGGTAAATCTACCATGGCCAAGCGATTATTTAATGACTTCCCTCAATTAAAGTTCAGTGTTTCTGCGACAACCAGAGCTCCTCGAAAAGGTGAAACTCATGGGGTTGACTACTACTTTTTGAGCATGGACTCATTCCAACAAAAAATAGATGATGGGGACTTTATTGAGTGGGAAGAGTTTTATGATGGAACTCGATACGGAACATTACGTTCAGAACTTGTAAAAAATACAGAAAAAGGATATTTTACCTTGCTCGATGTGGATGTGAAAGGTGCCGTACGCTTGAAGTCATTATTCGATGAACATTGTTTGGCTTTGTTCTTGCGACCTCCATCACTCGAAACCTTGGAAGAGCGACTTAGAAATCGCAATACCGACAGTGAAACTTCGCTTAAGCTCCGACTTGAACGAGCAGAAGAAGAACTTGGGTATTCAGGCCAATTTGATCATATAATAACAAACGATGATTTGGAAATAGCCTACAGCGAACTAAAAGAAACCGTTCAAACCTTCATGAATTCAAATTAAATCTATGCCGATTAAAACACTCGATATCGAACACCTAAAAGAAGTAACCGGAAATAAGTACGAACTCATGGTTATTTTGGGTAAACGAGCCCGTCAAATCGCAGCTCAAGAAAAACTCGAATTAGACGAAAAGCTACAATACTTTGAAGGCTTTGAGGATGACGACGAATTTTCTTTTAACGAAGAACAAGAGCAAATTTCTAAGGCATTCGAAAAACTACCGCATGCCACTCGCAGAGCTATCACCGAGATGGAAGACGACGCGATTTATTACCGCAGACCCGAAGTAGATTAACCCATGCTCTCCGGGAAACACATCCTTCTCGGGGTGACCGGAGGTATAGCGGCGTATAA
>CALKOA010000028.1 GCA_938091655.1 uncultured Balneolaceae bacterium
CAAGGACTAGCGCATCATAATATTATATTAGGCCCTCGATATAAAGCACTACTTGATGATATTTTCGATAATAAGATAGTAGCGGAAGATTTTTCGCTTTATTTACATATGCCCACCATTACCGACCCGAGCATTGCTCCAGATGGGCATGAAGGATTTTACGTGCTCTCACCTGTCCCTCACTTAGACAGTGGTACTGACTGGGAAAGTTTTGCTCCTATCTACAAAAAAGCAATTATGAACTTCTTAGAAGAGAATTATCTGCCTGATTTGTCCAAACACTTAGTGGCGGAGCATTACATCGATCCCCTACATTTCCAAGACGTACTAAACAGCTATAAAGGTTCAGCCTTTTCTGTACAGCCCATTTTAACACAATCGGCATGGTTCCGACCTCACAATAAATCCGAAGACGTAGATGAACTCTACTTCGTTGGAGCAGGAACACACCCAGGAGCTGGTCTCCCAGGCGTATTATCTTCCAGCATCATTGCTCAAAACCTCATTGGCCCGGCTTAACTAGATATCAGTCAAAACAAATAAGCTATTATCCCTGTAAGCTTTTTTGAAGATTATCCCAATCTTGCAAGAAACGCTCAAGACCTGAATCGGTTAATGGGTGCTTAAGTAGACCAGTAATTACACTCAAGGGCATAGTCGCTACATCCGCACCTGCCTTCGCGCATTCTAGTACATGCATTGGGTGACGCACACTTGCCGCTAATACTTCGGTCGGATACCCATAGTTCAAATAAATTTGAACGATATCTTCAATCAGGGTCATCCCATTGGTACTAATATCATCCAATCTCCCAATAAATGGCGAAATATAGGTGGCTCCCGCTTTTGCTGCGATGAGAGCCTGTGTTGCAGAAAAACAAAGAGTACAGTTGGTTTTGATCCCTTCTTCACTGAACGTTTTAATGGCTTTGATTCCATCTTTTATTAGGGGAATTTTAACCACCACATTATCTGCTATTTCAGCAATAGCTCTACCTTCAGCTATCATCTCTTCATAGGTAGTAGAGACTACCTCAGCTGAAACATCACCCTCTACAATGTCACAAATTTTCTTAATGTGCCCTTCAAAATCCTTTACTCCAATTTTTGCACACAAACTGGGATTAGTTGTCACTCCATCTAGCACACCTAAGTCATGTGCTTCCTGTATTTCTTCTAAATTTGCAGTATCAATAAAAAATTTCATTGGATTGGGTTTGGTTTAGAGTAATGGGATTTACAATGAATGGATAAAGGCTAAGCCATGATCTCAATGTTTAATACATCGTTACCTATGCAGTGTTGAAAATGGACTTATTTTAAAATAGGCAATCATTCTACCCAAAACTATCGAATTCCTGATTTTACGTTGCTTTTTTTTACAAGTTAAATGCATAGAGTGATGAACGTAATTCCGAACTTATTACGTTATAAACATTTAAACAACTATGCTTGCCAAAAGCTGGTTGCGACCCTACAGACAAAATATCTTTATTGTGAAAAAAACACTGTTTCTCATTCTTATTCCATCACTACTTATTCTTAATTGCGGAGGTGATGACGAAGCTTCTAGCGGAAGGCCTGATTTTAGCCGTTTTGGTGGCTTCTCAGCAAATCGAAGCACAAGCGTTGAAACTATAACAGTTGAACGTAGCACTATTGCCGATCAAGTACGCTCATATGGCACCGTAAAAGCACAAGATTTAGTGAGTGTGTCTCCACAAGTTTCAAATAGGCTTACCAAAATATATGTAGATCTTGGGGACACCGTTGAAACTGGCCAATTGATGGCAAAAATCTATGACAAAACATTTCGTGATCAACTGAGTCAAGCGCAAGCGCAGTTAGCCCAAAGTCGTATTGCTTTACGAAGAGATAGTGCCCAGTTTGAACGACAACGTCAGTTACTGCAGATGGATTTGGTTAGTGATAGTGAATACGAAATTGCTCTAGCAACCTATCGCAATGCTATGGCTCAGTTAGAATCCGCTAAAGCATCATTAACCCAAGCGCAGGAAAATTTCAACTTCACTGAGGTTCGCGCACCGGTAAGCGGTGTGGTGGTTAGTCGTAGCTTAGAAGAAGGTGATTTAGCACCATCTGGACAAACGCTGTTTGAATTGGCAAGTGACAGTGGTTTTGAAACTCGTATTTTCTTACCTGTACAAGACTGGCGTTCTGTCCGTATAGGGCAAAGTGTGCAACTAAGAGTTTCAAATGAGGCTAGCGTATCAGCAACGGGAATAGTTTCTAGAAAAAGTCCTCAGCTTGATCCAACCACAGGACTTGGTGAAGTAGTTATTACCTTAACTCAAGTGGGTGGAAGTATATATTCTGGTGTATTAGCAGAAAACCTCATCAATATCCAAACCAACGATAATGCCGTTGTGATACCTAGGAGTGCGTTAGTTGAGGTGGTTGAAACCGTAGTTAATCCAGAGTCAAATACCATAGAGCTCGAGCGAAGTTATTCCGTTTTCGTTTCTAGAGGCGACAGTGTGGCTGAACGCCGGACTCTGGAGTTAGGTATTGAGCAAGGAGACCGCATAGAAGTTTTATCTGGATTACAGCCAGGTGACAACATTGTAGTCACAGGACAACAGGGACTTGAAGAAGGTGGGCGTATTTCGGTGGCTAGCGGTGCTTTATTTCAAACTGCTGAGCAAAATACCATTCAACCCGAAGGAAGATCGGCTGAAAATGGGGCTACAGATCAAAGAGGCATGCAACGATCAAGTGGCGCTAATGGTAACCCTTTTGCGAATTTAACGGAAGAGCAGCGAGAACGACTGCGTACCATGAACCCTAACGAACGTAGAGCGTTCATACAACAGCTTCGTGAATCACGCAGTGACACCACTGCTAATGCCTCGAACCGCTAATTCATATGGGAGCATTATCAAAAATAGCCGTTGAACGTCCCATCACCTTGCTGATGACAACCCTCATTTTTGTAGGGTTTGGAATTTATGGTCTCCAAAATCTGCGATTGAATCTGTATCCAGACGTATCTTTTCCCACCATTACTGTGTACACCAGTTACGAAGGGGTTGCTCCAGAGGATATAGAGACCTTGGTCACCAGACCCATTGAAGAGTCTGTCGGTAGTATAAGTGGTATTCGCCGAATACGATCACTTTCGAGTCAGGGTGCTTCTGTTGTGAAATTAAATTTTAACTGGGGTACTGATTTATATGAGGCCGAAAATGATGTCCGGAAACAGCTTGGATTTGTAGAGCGATCAATCCCGGATGACGCGCAATCCCCCCTGGTCTTTTCGTACGACCCTAACCAAGAACCCATCGTGGTTCTCACACTCACGAGTAACGCCCGAAGTCCTCGCGATCTTCGGACCTATGCAAATCAAATCTTAGAACAGCGTATTGAACGGGTAAATGGCATTGCCTCAGTTGAAACCTCAGGTGGTCTAGAACGACAAATTAACGTGACCATCGATAATGAAAAAATGCGCTTATATGATATCACCATTGCTGAAATAGCAGCTAAACTTGCTCAGGAAAATATTCAGGTCCCAGCAGGGCAACTCTCGGAGGGTAATACTATATACAGTCTGCGAACCATCGGTGAATTCAAAAATATTGACCAAATTCGGAACACTATTATAACTGTTCGAGAAGGGCAAGCACTCTTACTCAAAGATATTGCTGTGGTCGATGATGGTATTGCTCAACCCATAGGGAACGTACATATTGACGGTGAGGACGGTGTAATCCTAAATGTATATCGCCAAAGTGATGCGAATGTTGTCTCAGCAGCAACAGCAGTAATCGAAAGCTTAGAAAATATCAAAAGAAGCCTCCCTCAAGATGTACAAATTAAAGTGCTTACTAATAAAGCGGAATTCATTCAGCAAAGTATTCAAAACCTTCTTTTAACGGGTATACAGGCTGTAATTCTAGTAGTCTTAATCCTGTTGGCCTTTCTTCGTAGTGGCCGCTCCGCGCTTATTATTGCCATCTCCATACCCGTATCCATTATTACCACCTTTATGGTGATGGATTTTGCGGACTTGAGTCTTAATATCATATCCTTATCCGGTCTCACTCTAGCGGTAGGTATGGTGGTAGATGATGCCGTGGTTGTGCTTGAAAATATTTTTCGCTTCAGAGAAGATGGCGTAGACCGTAAAACGGCATCGATCATGGGTGCTCGAGAGGTAGCGGTCCCCGTGGTAGTTTCCACCTTAACGACCTTGGTTGTGTTTTTGCCTATTCTTTTCGTTCCTGGGATTGCAGGCTTCTTATTCAGGGATTTAGCCCTTACCATATCTTTCTCCTTATCGGTGTCTTCATTAGTTGCATTGACACTTATTCCTATGATGACCTCACTCTTTTTCAAAGAGGAGAAAACTAATTTTGAAGCCACTAATAAATTAGCCGTCATTTTATCAAATCTTCTTGAAAAACTAGAAAATCAATATCGATTTTTATTGAATGGTCTAATACAACGTAGTGGTATAGTCGTTTTTGCGGCTTTGTTTCTATTCGGGGCTACCCTACCCATTTTTTACCAGCTTGGCGGAGAATTCTTTCCTAGAGTCGATGAAAACGCCTTTACTTTGGAAGTTCAAAGAGAACCTGGCGTAAACCTGTTCGAATTGGAACGATCCATTCGTCAGGTCGAGTCGATCATCCAGCAAGAAGTGCCAGAGGCTAGGTTGGTGGTTGCAGACTATGGAGATAAAGAAGGAGTAGAAGGTGCAGATAACCCCGGTGGCTACAGAGGCACCATACGGGTTGAATTGGTTGGTCAAAAAGAGCGCAAAAGAGGACAGTTTGAAATTACCCAATCGCTACTCGGTTCACTGGAACAAGTTCCTGGAGTTCAGATTAAAGAACTTATTATTGACCCTTTAAGCCCCGATGGCGAGAACGGGCTCATGGTACAAATATTTGGCTATGATCCCGAACTCAAAAAAGAACTAACCGAAGGTGTGAAAGAACGCTTATCTAGTATTGAAGGGGTAGTGAATTTATTTTCCAGCTCTGATCAAGGAAGACCTGAACTCAGGCTTATAATGGATCGAGAACGGATTTCTCGTGTAGGAATGAACACCAATCAAGTCGCTTCTGCTGTAAGTGATGCAGTAAAAGGAAATGTTGCT
>CALKOA010000029.1 GCA_938091655.1 uncultured Balneolaceae bacterium
TATGCAACCATCACCCAAAAAGTTTCCGCGTCTGGGAATATTCAACCTGAGGTAGAGGTTATCATTCGGCCAGATGTATCCGGTGAAATAATAGAATTAGCTGTGCAAGAGGGTGATTTTGTTCGAGAGGGTGATCTATTGGTACGAATAAAACCAGATATTTATCAAGCGAGAATTGATAATTTGAACGCTGCATTGTTGACTCAAAAAGCCAGAATGGAGCAAACCAGAGCAGCACTCATCCAAGCTGAAGCAACCTACACTAGAGACAAAGAGCTTTTTGAAAAGGCATTAATATCTGAACTACAATACATACAAACCACCTCAAATTGGGAGTCACAAAAGGCCAACCTAAAGGCTTCTGAATATCAAATCGAAAGTGCACAGGCACAGTTAAGACAAGCGCAGGAGGAGTTAGAACAAACAGTCATTAGAGCTCCACAAAATGGGACGGTCACAGGTTTAACGGTAGAGGCGGGTGAACGAGTTTTAGGGAATGCTCAAATGGCCGGTACCGAGATGATGAGAATCTCTTTGCTAGATAGAATGGAGGTAGAGGTAGATGTTAATGAAAATGACATCGTCAACGTCCATTTGAGTGACACTGCGCGCATCGAGGTAGATGCTTATCCAAATCGAATCTTTAATGGCGTGGTTACTGAAATTGCCAATTCTGCAAGAGTATCAGGTGCAGGTACCAATGAACAAATAACGAACTACAAAGTTAAAGTAAGGATTGTAACTCCTCATAATCTGGGACAAGGTGGAGGACAACTTCAAGCCATGGCTACCGAAGAGGTCACCCAATTATTACCCACACCAAATTTTAAACCCGGTATGTCCGCTAGTGTAGATATTGAAACTGACACGGCTACCGATGTCGTTTCGGTTCCAATACAAGCTGTGACGGTACGTGATTTTTCTCTGGACAAGGAAACAGGCTCACCTTCAAAGGATTCAATGGATGATGAAACTAACCAGGAGGATGCTACACTTGCGTCATTAAAGGTGAAGGAACAAGACATTAGAAAAGTAGTATTTGTTATAGAAGATGGAGTCGCGGTTCGTAAAGAAGTAGAAACGGGTATTAGTGATAATGCTAATATACAAATATCGCAAGGGTTGGATATAGGGGAAGAGATTGTTATTGGTAGCTATAGAACCCTTTCTAGAACATTAAAAAATAATGATAAAGTGATCATAGCAAAAGAGGGTGAGAGTAATGAGTAATGCTCAAAGAGATGCAGTGATACAGATTGAAAATCTAACCCGTGTGTATCAGATGGGGGAGACAGAAGTACGTGCACTTGCAGGAGTGAGCTTAGAAGTTCAGCGTAATGAATACATAGCTATTATGGGCCCTTCTGGATCTGGCAAGTCTACCTTAATGAATATGATTGGCTGTTTAGATACTCCCAGCTCAGGCGAATACGTACTAAACGGAAATAGGGTAAGTCAAATGAATGATTCTGATTTAGCTGAGGTCAGAAACCGTGAGATAGGATTCGTATTTCAAACGTTTAATTTACTTCCTAGGACTAGTTGTTTGGCTAATGTGGAACTCCCACTAATTTACGCAGGTGTAAAAGCATCAGATCGTAAGGAAAGAGCTTTAGAGGTGTTAGATAAGGTAGGATTAGGTGATAGAGTTGACCATAAACCTAATGAGCTTTCGGGGGGACAGCGTCAACGTGTGGCAATAGCAAGAGCGCTTGTCAATTCGCCATCTATACTTCTTGCCGATGAGCCGACAGGGAATTTGGATACTAAAACAGGAGATGAAATCATGCTTCTATTCGAGGAGCTTTATCGCGCGGGTAATACAATAATCCTAGTAACTCACGAAAACGAAATTGCTCAGTATGCACGTCGAATTGTTCGACTACGTGATGGATTGGTTGAAAAAGATATCCCAGTAACTAACCCTGTTTTGGAAAAAGAGATAGTAGCCTAACTTAATTTCTTAAACCAATACCTATGCCACCATTAAAGGTGGTATACTCTGCACTGGTGACCTCAGCAAATATACGGAGTACCGCAAATTTAATTTGAGCACCAGCCATCAAGTGAATACCACCATCATAATTCTGTGAATAGGAAACTGGATTGCTCAACGTAGTTTGGGATATGCCTGATCCAATCACATAGTCTCCAAGCATATTTAATTCAAACGTTCCTGTTTGATAGCCAACCCCTGCGTAAGCTGATAAAAATGGAATTGTCTTACCTACTAAAAAATTAGTTACAATTGCTTCGGTTGAGCTTTCGACTCGTTGCCCCTGAGCGCCCTGATTAAATTCGAGATCAACTGCCATGTTGAGCTGTGTGTAGGCTGCCATTATGGTCAGATCTATTGGTAAAAGCTTACCACCTGGAATCCATTGATTTATATCATGTTTTATACCAACACCAATCAAGTCAACTGACCCAAAATGTTGCACATCAACTTCTGGGACATAGCGAACGGTAACATCCGTGCCTAAAAATAAACCAAGATTAGCCTGAACCATTGGGGTAGGTACGTAGGGAAAATTTGTACCAGAAGGTAAGGTTAAAGTTGAGTTATCTGGCAGGGTGAGTATTTGGCCGGTTGAGTTGTCACCGGAGATCGTGTTCGACGTACCAGGGCTTACACTAATACCTTCAAGACCAATAGTACTAGCATCAAATGTCTGTTCCAGAGTCGGTACGGTTGCAACAGAAGCCCGTAATTGGAGGCTAAACCCAAGTGATTTTGTAGCTTTTGCTTTGGTCGTCCAACCAGAATTTAATCCGGAAATGATTCCGTTGGGTAGAGGGCTTAAATAGGCCTTAGTAAGCGCATCAACATTATCCCCGCCGGCATCAAGGAATTGCTCAATTTCTTTTAACTGTCCATGGGAGTCTTCAATAGGAGCTAAAAAGCATGTAACTAGAAGTATGCTAAAGAGGAGTTTTTTCATGAGTAAATATTCTTGTTGTTAAGGTATTTGAAATCAATCGCTTTCGGCATGAGTACTATAGCCTAAAGATCCAAAGGTAATTATTTAGATGTCCATCTCAAGAGGTGTTCGGCAAATAATGTAAACCAAACTTTTAAATTGAGCCTAATATAGCGAAAGAATAAACTGAATAGAAATTTTGTCTTTTCAGTACCATCTAAATGCTAGAGGATTCAATCATATTCATATAAGATAAATAGCGCGATGGTGCAATTTGGCCACGATCAACTGCTTCTAGCACTCCGCAGGAGGGTTCATGTATGTGCGTACAGGTATTAAATTTACATGATTCCCTAGGTAATAACATTTCAGGAAAATATAACGATATCTCCCAATCTTCTATATTATAAAGTCCAAACTCTCTAATTCCAGGAGTGTCCGCTAAAAATCCACCAAAGGGTAAGGGTACTAACTTGGCAAAAGTGGTGGTATGTTTACCCTTGTTTGAATAGCTAGAAATTTCGGCAGTTCTTTCATCTAATCGAACATCTATTGCATTCAATAAGCTTGTTTTACCAACTCCTGATGGACCTATAAAGACACTTGTTTTATCCTTTATAAACGTTTTTAGCTCTTCAATACTTTTTGGCGCAAGAATACTTCCATGCAACACATGATAGCCTAGGTCCTCATACAAAGTCGAAGTATGGGCGAGTTCATTCAAATCGGCATCATCTGCCAGATCCATTTTATTAAAAAACAACATAGGGGTTACCTGGTAAGCTTCACAACTGACCAAAAAACGATCAATAAAACCAGTTTTGTAACTGGGCTGTTTTATAGAACTGACCAAAATAGCATAGTCAATGTTAGACACTAATATTTGTTGACCACGCCTGCCATGAGTTGCCTTTCGGGTTACATAGTTAGTACGCTCTAGTATATCCGTTATTTGAGCCGATTTATCGTCGTTGATGGTATATTGAACATAATCACCAACAGCAATTGGATTTGTTTGGCCTGAATGAGTTTGCCGAAATTTTCCTGGTAGCCTTGCTGCGAGAATGCTACCATCAACCCCTTGAATGTCATACCAACTTCCAGTAGACTGTATCACTCGAGCGGTATGAATCCCATCATGTTTATCAGGAGTGTTTAATGGCATGCACTATTTATTTGATTGTGATTAGGGATTATTTTTTTCAATCTTAGGTCGTTTGAAGAATTCAAAAGGGTCATTAATGGGGGTATCTTCCAATAATTTAGGTAGAACTTGATCCATTTGTTCAACATAAGAAATGGTTAGATTTCCAATGACTTCCTGTTCAATCTCAGCTACATCTTTTTCATTTTTACTAGGTAGCACTACTTCATGAATACCAGCACGTTTTGCAGCCAGCACTTTTTCCTTAATACCACCAACAGGAAGCACCAAACCTCTAAGGGTTATTTCACCCGTTAAGGCGATATCCCCTTTAACCTTTCGCTGAGTGTAAATGGATGCCAAAGCACTCATTATTGATACCCCTGCAGAAGGACCATCTTTTGGCGTGGCACCCGCAGGAACATGTAAATGAATATCCCATTGTGTAAAAGCGTTTTCAGTGATGCCAAGATCCTTTGAGTGTGCTTTTAGGTAGGAGAGTGCCAGTTGAGCAGACTCTTTCATCACATCACCCAGTTGACCGGTGATGTGTAATTTTCCGTTTCCAGGGCTCACACTTGCTTCGATAAATAAAATATCTCCACCAAACGGTGTCCAGGCTAAACCCGTTGCTACACCAGGAACCTTTGTGCGTTCGGCCGTGTCTTTTTGAAACTTTGGCTTACCTAATAGCTCTTCAATATCGGTGTCTTCAATGGTCGCCTCGCTAATTTCATCTAGTGCTACTTTAGCCGCAATGCCCCTGCATACCGATGCGATCTCACGATCTAAATTTCGAACACCTGACTCCCGAGTGTATTCCTCAATTATTTTTGCTAAACCAGTATCATTTATAGTTAATTGATTTTTTTTCAGCCCATTTTCTGAAATCTGTTTTGGAAGAAGATAATTTTTGGCTATTTGAGTTTTCTCTTCTTGTGTATACCCACTAATTGGAATTATCTCCATACGGTCTCTAAGTGGAGCAGGAATGGTGTCTAGATTATTAGCAGTGGCAATAAATAACACTTTAGATAAGTCGTACTCAAGTTCTAGATAATTATCACTGAAGGTGTCGTTTTGTTCTGGATCTAACACCTCCAATAGGGCTGAAGTAGGATCACCTCTATAGTCTGCCCCAACTTTATCAATTTCGTCTAGCATAATGACGGGATTTCCTTTGCCTGCTTTTTTCATAGCGCGCAAAATTCTACCAGGTAGTGCCCCGATGTATGTTCGACGATGCCCCCGTATTTCGGCCTCATCTCGGATACCCCCTAAGCTAAAGCGCTCAAATTCTCGGTCTAAAGCCCGTGCGATGGATTTACCAAGTGACGTTTTACCTACACCAGGAGGGCCATAAAAGCAAAGAATCGGAGCTTTCATATCATCCTTGAGTTTGAGTACTGCCAAATATTCAATAATGCGTTTTTTTACTTTTTCAAGCCCATAATGGTCTTTGTCCAGTATTGATTTGGCATAAGCTAAATCCAGTTTATCTTCTGAATATTCGTTCCATGGTAAATCCAAAATCCATTCTACATAGGAATGAATAATACCATAATTAGGAGAAGAATTAGGTGTCATTTCAAGGCGTTGTAGCTCTTTTTCTGCTACTTCACGTGCGTAGTCTGGTAGGGTTTTTTCGGCAAGCTTGGTTTTTAATTTTTGAATATCCTGCTGTTCAGCATCTTCACCAAGTTCTTCTTGTATGGCTTTCATCTGTTGCCGTAAAAAAAACTCTCTTTGCTGATCATCAATGTCAGATTTAACTTTACTTCTTATTCGTTCACTTACATCTAACACTTGAAGTTCCTGCTCTAAAAAGCTCATTACATCCCGAAGATTTGCAGAAAATTCTTGTTGCTCGAGTAAGCGCTGTTTTTCCGTCAAATCCACGTTTAAGTTAGATGCAATAAAATTAAGTAGAAAAACAGGGCTGTTTATATTGTTAACCGCCACGGCAGCCTCGGATGGAATATTAGGCGACTTGTTGATGATATTCGCAGCCGTTTCTTTGATGTTACGCACAGAGGCATCTAATTCTACCCCCTCAATATCCATTTGCTTTGGATAGGAGACGGTTGTTGCTTTAAAGTAGGGTTGTTCCTCAGTGAATTCTTCTATTTGAAAGAGCGATTTACCCTGTATTACGATACTACGTGTGCCATCAGGCATTTTTATGAGT
>CALKOA010000030.1 GCA_938091655.1 uncultured Balneolaceae bacterium
AGGCTTTTCTTGATAGAAATTTACAAGACAAATACAATCTAACCTCTGCAAATTCCATTAATGTTGCCCGCTTTTTACCACAAATGGTCTATTACTTTTGGGCACTAGCACAACTCAAATCTACCTATTCTACCACCCCCAAAATTCCGGTTAATGTGTCAGTTCCTAGCGGAAATTATGGAAACCTTACCGCAGGTTTATTAGCGAAAAGAATGGGATTAGGTATCGATCATTTTATTGCTGCAGCAAATGCCAATAATAGTTTTCCTAATTATTTAACAACGGGAAACTATTCACCAATGCCGAGTATAGCCACTTTATCCAATGCAATGGATGTCGGTGCACCTAGTAACGTTCGTAGGATTGATGCGCTCTACAATTCAGACCCAAAAAGGATTGCACAAGATGTAAGTAGTGGAAGTTTTTCGGATCAAGACTGCTTACAAACCATTGATTATGTCTATAATAAGTACAAATATATACTTGATCCTCACGGTGCTATCGGGTATAAAGCTTTATCTCTAGCCCCAGAACAAGGAGTTAGTATTTGTTTGGAAACGGCTCATCCTATCAAATTTAAAGAGGTAGTTGAGGCGGTAATTCCTGATCAAGTTACTATTCCCTCCCATGTAGAAGGAAACTTGAATGAAGAATATATTCTGAGCTTAAACAAGGATTACTTTAACTTTAAAGAATATTTGATATCGAGCGGATAAAGTTACAATTTATTCCTTCTACTTTATCTGTTAGATACCTATGAAAAATTTATTCTACCATTTACTTCCTCTTGTATGCTTTGCTATCGTTAATTTGGCTACGATTGACAAAGGGTATGCTCAAAATCTAGAACGTTTTCAAAACGAGGTTGACGCCATAGTAGAGCGATATGCTCAATACAGTAAAATACGTGGTGATGACACCTTCACTACTAGCACCAATAGTGATCAAATACTAGCATTATTTACCGGGAGTTCTAGCGTTCGTTTATGGGCAAGTTTATCTGGTGACTTCCCTGAGCTTACGATTTTAAATACCGGATTTGGAGGGTCAACCTATGCAGAGCTATTTCATTATCGACAGGAGTTAATAGGCCAATATACTCCTGATATGGTAATAATTTATGAGGGTGATAATGATGTTACTGGATCAGATACCGTGGATGAAATATTTACTAAGGCTCAAGAGCTATATTCCTATTTAGCACAAGAACTACCTGAAACTAAGGTGTATATTCTAGCAGCTAAGCCAAGTCCGTTACGTTGGAATCTTAAACCTTTATACGACTCTCTAAATAGCCATTTTGCTGATTATGCGGAAGATAATGAACAATTTACCTACATAGATATATGGAATCCAATGTTAGGTGAAAATGGTAAACCAATGCCTAGCATATTTTTATCCGACAGTTTACATATGAATGAAGCTGGTTATATAATCTGGAAGCAAACCATTGCCCCTTTTCTGCAAGTATCCAACTGACATGATGAAGCTATGTTATTATCTTATGATTTTTTGCCTTGGATTTGTGATGAATTGTACTGATTACGAGTCGCCTGAAGAACTAGTTCGATATTCCTACCTAAGTTCACTAGATAATACTACTAGGGAGTATTACGTCTATTTACCGAAAGGTTATTACAGCGAACAAGATAAAAAATGGCCAGTTATTCTCTTCTTACACGGTGATGGTGAACGTGGTAATGGACTAGATGAACTGGCTTATACCCGCATTCACGGCCCACTGTATGAAGCTTGGGCAATGAAAAAAAACCTACCATTTGTACTGATTGTGCCACAGCTACCTATGTTTGGAAGAGATACATTAGGTATTAGCTATTTACAAAAAAGATCACTTTCTAATGTGCCTAAGCGATTGGATACCGGTGTACCTACCAGAGCCCCGTTTTTTACAGGCCCCCCCATTCAAAGCTTGCCAATGGTAGAGGAATTTCCTGATGACTTACCATTATTTAGTGATGGTTGGAATCGCGTGGAGAATGATTTGTTAGCCATCCTCGATACCAGCCAAAAGGAACTACAAATAGATCCAAACAGAATATATTTGACAGGGCTTAGTTATGGTGGATTCGGGACTTGGTACATGGGCAGTAAACATCCCAATAAATTTGCTGCAATTGCCCCTGTTGTGGCTTGGGGACATCCTAAAATTATTCCACCCATTGCAAAGCATAATCTACCAATTTGGGTATTTGCAGGTGGTAAAGATCTAACCGTCGAAAAGAAATATTTTTACAAAGGAATGGTGATGCTAGAAACATTGGGGCATACAAAAATGCAATTCACAATTCATGAAGATCTTGGCCACGATGCTTGGAAAAGAGTCTATTCAGGAGATGAGTTATACAACTGGCTCCTCTCTCATAGCCTCAAGGATACTAATGACTAAGTCTCATTCTGTCCAATATCTCGACACCCTCCCCGCTTATTACGATTTCATTAGAGAACTGTACCAGGTTAATGAAATAGCCATAGATTTAGAGTTTGATAGAAATCGATATGGGTACGGATTTCAACTCTGTTTAATTCAATGCAGGGTGCAATCTACCTGCTATATTATTGATCCATTAGTTCTTGAGAATAACCTAGAAGCGTTTTACACCTATTTAGAAGATCCAAAACATTCTATAATATGTTTTTCATTTGGAGAAGACTTTCGTCTATTGCATTCACTGGGTTGCAATATCACTACTGTTCGAGATTTAGATATTGGACTAAGCTTAATCAATGAAGCTAAACAGTCATTAGTGAATCAAATATCTTCCCGACTTGGTGTTCAAACAAGTAAGTCGAGTCAAACAAGTAATTGGTTAAACCGACCGCTTTCGGCTAAACAATTGCAATATGCATCCGAAGACGTTTTGTACTTATTTGAACTCCGAGATTCTGTAATGGCAGAATTACAGTCAAAAAGTCGATATCGTTGGTTTGAACAAGAAAATGATTGGTTATACTCAGTTGAACATATTCAGCCAGAAAACCTCAATAAGATAGCTATAAAACCTAAAGATTTAGATGGCCTGAATGAAATTCAAGGCTATACATTTAAAAAACTATTTGAATGGAGAGATCTACAAGCAAAAAATCTAGGAAAGCCACCTTTTCAGATCATGGATAATCACTATCTGAAATTACTATCCCAGAAACATACGCTAGTCAACAACTGGAAGAATGAACGAGCCGTGCATTATAGTTTGAGAAATAGTTCAACTCAGACAGCAATCTCACAACAGCTATCTTCTTCTATTGAAGAAGCTATTACCATGGGTTTGGATTCGACTAAACCAGCTAATTCTCCGCTAACACCTGCTGAATATGAGAAATTAAAAAAAGAACAAAAAGTAATTAAGGAAGCCAAAAAAAAGGTCTTTGGCACATTAAAAGACGCTTTAGTCAAACAATATGGAAAAAATGTGCAATCATATATTTTAAGTAACAGAGTAATTCAAGATGTAGCGTTAGGTAAGGCTCAGCTCCCAAGTTATCGCATAGAACTCTTCAGGCAACTATCGACAGAATATTCCTTAGAAATTGAATCCTACTTGGACTAATTTCCAATTTTACCCTTAGCTTCCTTATCTTTATGATTGAGTAAAAAAATACATTATGTCTACTGATTCTTCCCCAATTATTGTCACCTCTGCTCTTCCATATGCAAATGGACCCTTGCACCTAGGCCACTTAGCTGGTGCTTATTTGACTGCAGACTTTTTTGTGCGTTACCATAGATTAAAAGGTGAGGATGTATTATTCATCTGTGGTTCAGATGAGCATGGAGTGCCCATCACAATTGCAGCAGAAAAAGAAGGAGTTACACCACAGGATATCGTTGATCGATATCATGAATGGAATAAAGACACCTTTCAAAAAATGGGCATCTCATTTGACTATTACGGACGAACAAGCAGTGCCGTTCATCGCGAAACCTCACAAGAAATTTTCACTGAACTCTATGAAAAAGGCTTCTTTAAATTAAAGTCAGAAGAGTTATTCTATGATGAATCAACTCAAATGTTTTTACCAGATAGGTACGTTAAAGGAGAATGTCCCAACTGTGGGTATGGTGAAGCCTACGGGGATCAATGTGAAAAATGCGGTAACAGCCTAAATCCAACAGAGCTAATAAATCCTATTAGCGCACTAAGTGGGAAAACACCCGTTCGCAAAGAAACCCAACATTGGTACATGCCGTTGGGAGAAATGCAGGATAAGCTTGAGTCGTGGATTAAAACACGTGAGCACTGGAAACCCAATGTAATGGGACAGATAAAGAGTTGGTTACAAGAAGGTTTAAACGATAGAGCGGCTACTAGAGACCTCAATTGGGGAGTTCCAGTCCCTTTAGAAGGTGCTGATGGCAAAGTACTTTATGTTTGGTTTGAGGCCCCTATAGGATATATATCCGCTACCAAGGAATGGGCCCAACAATCTAATAATCCAGAAGCATGGAAAAATTATTGGAAGAATGATGAGGCTAAACTATATCACTTCATTGGTAAAGATAATATTGTTTTTCACTGCATCATGTTCCCCATTGTACTCATGGAACACGGTAATTTCATACTTCCTGAAAATGTGCCAGCAAATGAGTTTTTGAATCTAGAAGGTAAAAAATTATCCACTTCCAGGGGTTGGGCCGTTTGGTTACATGATTATTTAGAGCATTTTGAAGCTGATTATCTTAGATACGCTTTAGGTGTGACTCTACCGGAATCTAAGGATTCAGACTTTTCTTGGAAAGATTTTCAAAATCGAGTCAATAATGAGTTAGTTGCTGTATTTGGGAATTTTGTAAACCGCGCTAGTAGTTTTATTGAAAAGTATGCCGATTCTATGGTGCCGCCATTGGTTGACCCGCAACCTATAGATGTAGAGATGCTTAGGGCTATAGATACACAGAGGCAAAAAATTGAATTCGCATATGAGCATTTTCGATTTAGAGAGGTGGTACAAGAAGGAATGCAGTTAGCTCGACTTGCTAACAAATATTTTACGGACACCGAACCCTGGAAAACACGAAAGACAAACGAAACAGCCTGTTTTAACTCTCTTCATGTAAGTATTCAGGTGGTTGCTGCGCTATCGGTTATAATGGAGCCTATCTTACCCGAAAGTATGAAGATGCTAAGGTATCAAATCGGATTATCTGATTCTACTAAATGGTCTGAAATCTCCTCTTCAATGCTGACAGTTGGGCAATCATTGCAAGCAGCTACCTTGTTATTCCAAAAAATTGAAGATGAGTCAATTCAACTAGAATTGGATAAATTACAAGACAGCCTAAAAGACCTATCAACTGAATCAAACGTGGATTATCCAGTCCTAAAATCACCCATTCAATTTGATGACTTTTTGAGTTTAGACCTAAGAGTTGGAGTTATAGTTGAGGTAGAAGAAGTTCCGAAATCGAACAAATTACTAGCTTTTAAGGTAGATATTGGGGTAGAAACGCGAACCATACTATCTGGCATTAAAAAGCACGTGGATAAAGACACGGTGATTGGTCAGAAAGTAACGGTGGTATGTAATTTGGAAAGTCGAACAATTATGGGTATTGAAAGCCAGGGTATGATCGTCATGGCTGAGTCACCTGAAGGTCGTTTACATTTTGTAGAAAGCCAGGCAGAAAAAGGTAGTATTCTATCATAAAACGAGATCAATAGATCATAATTTTGCCTGCCAACTTTACATATAAACTCGGGTGCACCTTTCATAAAGATGGTATAGGATTTGCCCTCCGATCTCCTTTAGCACATCAAGTGAATTTATGCATTTACCGAGAATATGATCAGGACGCTATCCTTCGATTACCTATGCAACGTTCTAAGGAAGGTATCTGGCAACATTTGGAAAAGGGTTTTGATTGGGAAAATTGTTGGTACACCTATTCAATTCAGGGTCCGACTAATTCGGCTTTTTTCGAAGCATCCAAGTTTGAAATAGCGGATCCTTATGCTTTTTATGTCGCAAATACCAATCATTATTTAGGGCTTTATAAGGCCTTAATCAAACGCCCTACCCCATTTGATTGGGGTGAAGGCACACAAGTTTTATTCGAAAATCCAAGTGATTTAATCATATATGAAGCTCATATAAAAGATTTGGTAGCACACCCATCTGCAAAAACCGATAATCAAGGAACCTATCTAGACTTTATTGAGGCTAGAAAAGGTGGTTTGCA
>CALKOA010000031.1 GCA_938091655.1 uncultured Balneolaceae bacterium
GCGTTTTAAATAAATACAATCAAATTCACTCCGTGCCCAATGTATTTGTAACTGATGGCTCATTCATGACATCATCAGGATGCCAAAATCCTTCTTTAACCTATATGGCCTTCACTGCTAGAGCCGTTTCTCATGCTGTTGGGGAACTTAAAAAAATGAATTTATAGGAGTTTTATAATGAATAGACGAGAAGCCTTACAAAAATTAGGATTAAGCTTTGGAATTGTAATTGCCAGCCCAGTATTGTTCCATGCCTCTTGTGCAAAAAAATCTAGCACCCATTTTTTTAATGAAATCGAATTACAACTACTCACCGATACTTCGGATGTAATCATTCCTGGAACCAGTGAGTTACCCAAAGCATCTGATGTTGGGGTCGCAGAGTATGTGGACCATTACATAGCAGATATCGTCGAAGAAGATGAACAAAAAAATTTAAAGTCATTCATGCAACAATACGTAAGGGCCATTAATCCAGAAAAACCCATCGAATATTGGGTAGAACAAAGTTTTTCGTCGGATTGGGAAATTAAAGAATCCTGGAAAGAAGAAATCAATAACTACGAAAAATTACTCGCTAATGGTTCAGAAGCTTCCATTTCTAACGAAGTTGCGATATTTGCACTCCTCACAAATTTACAATCTCTTATGATACGAGCTTATCGTGGGAGTGAATTGGTTGGCGAACAGTATCTTGCCTATGACCCTATTCCAGGACGCCAGGTTGGATGCATTGATCTAGAAGAAGCTACAGGCGGTAGAATTTGGTCATTATAACTAACAAGAGAGGTTAGATTTTTTCTTTGTTCTTGTATATACTAAAGGTACTTATAATTAAGTCCCTAGAGTTATGACAAAGAATACTTTTCCCCTCCTTTTATCCTTTTTATTGACCCTATTGTTAAACACCCATTCAAAGGCCCAAATAGTCTATCCTGACAAAGCTGTTTTTGATATTGATGACCTCTCAACTTTGATTGATTTTGAGTCATATAATACTATATATCCTGATTATGATTTTGGTCCAGATGCTGCTATTCAGTTTAAATTGGAGTCAGATAGCATTGTAGCTTTTTTTGGCCACAGTGATATTTCAGTAAAAATAAAAGCTGCAAACTTCGAAGATTTTAAAGATCCTAGCAAGGTTAACATTGAGGTTGACAAAGGTGGTGAAGGCCTTCATTACAAAGGCACAAAAAATGTCGATCCCGGATACTATGATTATTTAGTTTGGCCACATACACAAAGCTTTGAAGGGAATGATGGTCATCTTTATGCTATAGGATATGTAGAATTTACTGGATGGTCTATATGGGGTTATAATACACCTGAATGCCCATCTGAAAATTATAATGCAATAGCTTTTGAATGCTGGATGAGTTCTGCCATACTTGTTAAATCGACTGATGGTGGACTAACATGGGACAAGGCTGGTGATCATCCAAGCGAATATGTTGTTGCAACCTCTCCTTACAAATATAGAGAACAAAATAATAGTGAGAGACATGGTGCATTCCCCCCTAATACAGAAATAGGTAGTGATATGTATGGATTAAAGAAAGTTGGTAATTATTTTTACATACATGTTGAGTTTTGGGGAGAAGGCTTTAAAATTGGTTCTATAGCACGCACTAATGACATAACAGATGCAAGTAGTTGGAGATATTTTGATGGAGAAAACTTCACAATACCAAATGTTAACCCTTATTTCGATAATGTAACTGATCCAGCTAGCCATCTCCCCCCTCCGATTGACAACTATTATCCTCTGAATTTCAATCCCAATAATGAGGCAGTTGAAGGACTTGTATATAGTACTTTCTTTGAAAAGTATATAACAATAAGACTTAGAAGTTATAGCTTTGCTCCAGAAGTTAAACCTGGAATCTATTACTATCTATCGGATGATGGTTTTAATTGGAGCGGTAATGCTCTCTTATTACCTTTTAAAGGTAACTTTACAAAATTTAACTATCCTGGAGATAGTGAACCTTACTGGGGTATTTGGTACCCATCAATTATAGATCAAGTAACACCTGGAAGTTATAGTGGAGCCATTGGAAAAGATGCATATTTAGTTTATGTAAATCCTTTAGTTAACAATGCATGGAGTCCAACTACAAATCATATTAGAGATATAAACTATATTCCAGTTAGTTTTGATACACATAGTGTCTCTTCATTTGAGATAACTCATACAAATTTAAATATTCCTGAGGATCCAAACCCAGGTGATGGCTATTGTGATAATGGCTACGGAAGATGTTCATTAATTACTGCTGTCACTGAATCTGAAAGTAGGCCATGGTGGGTGGATTCATCTGTTCCATTAACAATTACAATTGGAGACTCAGCTCCAGATACGTTGACTGAAGACTATTTGGCAAGAATAAAAAAGCGAACGATAATCGATGGTACAGCACACCAAGATTTCTCTGCAAACATATTAGATATTGAAAATGGTTGGAACGGTTCATATGGGGTTCATATCAAGCCAGGTTTTGTTTTTGAAAGCGGAGAAGGACATGAATTAAAAGGAATTGATGTCCAAAGTGTAGATGTAGGCGGAGGAGAAGATGGATCTCAAACATCATCAGTGTCTATTACTCAATCAAAAATAAATACCCTAACACTTAACAATGCACACACTAGCGGTGTGCA
This sequence comes from uncultured Balneolaceae bacterium, assembly GCA_938091655.1. Taxonomy (GTDB): domain Bacteria; phylum Bacteroidota; class Rhodothermia; order Balneolales; family Balneolaceae; genus UBA1275. The sequence continues at coordinate 2,662 of CALKOA010000031.1, forward strand.
AGTTGGTGGTTTTACGGCTGATTCTGCAAATATTATTGGAGCAGTTATATTCAAAGGTACTGGTAACGTAGTTAGAGGTAATCATATAGGTCATGATGGTAATTCTTTAATGACTAATTATGGTGTTGGTATGGGATTCACCAATACCTTAGAATCTAACGTTATAGTGGGTAAGGATAATGGAATACTCATTAATGTTACTAGTGATGATAATAAAATTATAAACAACCATATTGGTTATTTGCCATGGTCAAATTCTTCTTTAGCTAATCAAGGTGCCGGCATAAAACTTACAAGTGCCTCAAATAATCATATTGAAGGAAACACAATAAAATTCACAAATAGTGATCAAGGTGAAGCAGCGCTCTTTCTAAATGGTGCGAACAATAATAAAATCTATTCAAATGTAATTTCTAACAACGCTGGAATAGGAATACACGTCTCAGGGACTAGTAAAGGTAATTTTCTAGGTGATTCAGATAAAGGTAATACCATCAATAGTAATGGCTATGGAGTTAGTTTTTTAGTTAATACAGAGACTGGTAATCCTGTTATTGGTAATACAATATTTGATAATCCTAATGGTTCAATCGGACAATATTCTAACATACAAAAATTAGCATCACCAACACTATTTTCAGCCTATGTCAATAGTACTAATGATAGCCTAATAATTAATCATTCAGGTATTTTCGAAACATCTTCAGAAAATTTCTTAGTAGATATATTTTCTAATTCAAGCTCGCCCGCTATTCCGCAAGGCGAGAATATTATAAAATCAAAAATGACTATAACTTCGGATGATCTTTCTACAAAGACACTAGCAATCCCCTACACCGGTTCTTCAAATGTATTCATTTCGACTACTTTTACTGATGATAGACTGGTCACCTCAGAATTTTCAAATGTAGTTCAACTACTTCCCGAAACCTCTTCACCTAGTGCTTCTTATAGTTTTTCATCATTAAGTGCCGATCATACGAGTAATTGGTACAGCGAGCATACGTTACAAATCACAAATAATGGTTCTACTGATCTAGTATTACAATTAGAGGAAGACCTAGGATGGGTTAACTTAGATCTTAATTTAGATTCAGATGGTAAATATGTTTCATTCAGTGTTGCTAGTGGAGAAACTAAAAATCTTACAATATATTTTGATTCTAGGGATCTATCCGATGAAATACGTTCACATACTGGAAGTATAACCATTAACAGTAATGAAATTAGACCAACTCTTCGGAGTCTACCAGTTGAAATTACGTTCGATACAGGTGAGGCTGATTGGTTAACTTTATCAGAAGATTCAGTTAGTCTCGTCTATAAGATACCTAATCAAGATTCTACGATAACTAAAACACTCTCACTAACTAATAATAATAGTGATCCTGTGAACTGGAGGATGTCAAAAAATCAGGGTTGGATAATGGGATTATCTCCTAATTCTGGCATAGTCCAACCAGGAACTTCAACTGATGTTACTATTACCTTTGTATTAAAAGCTAATGATCCAGAAGGTAGTAAAAGAGCTACTTTAGTCTTATTTGCTGGTACAGTTCCTGAAAATGAAACTGCTACAGAAATACCATTTGTAGTAAATATGGTACCAAAAAATGTAAATGATGTTGTAGTCAGTCCAGATTCAATCGAAATAACAACAAGACAACCATTTACAAATATTGAAATAACAAAAAATCTAAGTATTTCAAATTTTGGAGATCCAAATCTACAATGGAGAATCAATGATAACCAGCCATGGATAGCACCTGAAAGTGAAAGTGGAACAATATCTTCTGGCACGCAAGTTATACCTATTGTTCTTCATATTAACAGTACTGATCCAATCGGACCAAAAACTGGACTATTAACTGTTTACACTGGATATGAAGGTGGCCAAGAAACCTCACATGAAGTACCTATAACTGTACAAATTACTGCAAATAAACCCATCATTAGCTTTAATGTTGATACACTAAAAGCAACCTTTCAAAGGCCAACAGAAAACTCTACTGGTACTGCTAGCTTTGTTTTATACAATCAAAGTAGTGACTCAATCAATTGGCTTGTATTTAAAAACCAAGGCTGGATTACAGGCTTGGAACCAGCTGGTGGTAAAATTAAAGATTCTGTCGAAGTTACTGTTAGTTTCAGATTAAGACCTAATGATCCCATTGGATTTAAAAATGCAATTGTAACTACAGCAGCCTTTTTTGATGATTCAGAAGAACAGACTCAAGCTGAACTACCTGTTCGTTTGACAATTACTGATGGAGGTACCAATCCATTACCAAATATAGAGTTCATACCAGCTGAATTATACGTTTCAGATACGTTAAACATAAATGAAAATTTTGAAGAATTTGTATCTCTCTCCTTTAATAATTTAGGGTCTCCAGGTGTCAATTTTCAGTATGTTCAAACATTAAGTTCATTTGCATTATCGAGCCCTGTTAACGGCAAGTTTAATACTACTCAGGATATAAGCTTGAAACTTGATTTTTCTGAAGTTCAAGAAAATATTTATATGGATACGGTTATCACATATAGATTCTTTTATCCCCAAGAAGAGGTAGTTACAAAGGAAATACCTCTTACTATTGATATTGTTGTCACTGATGGTGCTTCCAAAAATATTCTAGTAGATGTAAAACCTGATAGCATTATGCGAAATGTTCCGGTTGAACCTGGACAAACTCTAACAATCAAAGAATCTATTTCACTTATAAATCAGGGTGAGGCCGCCATTAATTATGGAGTATTACTACCTGAACAAGTTCAAGGTAAGACTGCACTGAATGGAACACTTACAGATAGTTTAAATATACCATTCGAAATGGTAATTGAGAATATCGTTGAATCATTCAGTGTTGAGGAAGAAATTATCACTCGTTTCTGGTACGATGATGATAAAGATTCAATAATTACTATCCCATTAGAAATAAATGTTATTTATCAACCAAATGATCCAATTATTAATGTAATTGTTGAACCAAATACATTTAATCTACAGCAAACAATAAACTTAAATGACACACTTTTTGTTAAAGAAGAATTAATCATTTACAATCTCAGTGAGTCAGAGATAAATTGGGAAGTTAATGTTCCATTTGATCAAAGTAATACAGGTAAATTAACTGGAACGCTAATTGATAGCTTAAATATTCCAATCGAGTTTTCTATTACTGATATCACTACCTCCTTCGTTTTTGAGGATAAGATTGAAACCAGATTTTGGTACTCTGAGAATAATGACACTACTATTGTTATCCCTCTCTCAATAAACATAGACGTAGTAAACGTATCTATTGATGCTGATAGTGATTTACCAAATGCAATAACTCTTTATCAAAATTATCCAAACCCCTTTAATCCAAGTACTCAAATAAGTTTTGCATTACCAAAAAGTGAACATGTTCAGCTTAGCGTGTTCAATGTTTCTGGTCAGATGATTGTTGAGTTAATTAATGACCAAATGCCAGCAGGAGTTCACCAAGTTACTTTTGATGCACAAGGGCTTTCGAGCGGAACCTACATCTATCAGCTCAAAACTTCAGATGGAGTTCTTAACAAAAAACTTTTACTCATAAAATAGATGGCGTTTTACTCCTCCATATGAGTATGATACGCCACTAATTCTTGGATAGGATGTTGTAATACCTTTACTAAATCCCATCCATCCCTCGCAAGGATACGACTTATTTGCTCTTTGTGATAGTAGGCTACAGAACCTACCATACCCACTTTTCTTCGGGTTGATGACGAAAAATACCCCAATTGAAATCTCATAAACTCCTCAATCCCACGCTCTACTAAATCTAGGATGTAATCATCCTCACGGAATGTCGCTATTATCTGTGCAAAAGATGCGATGTAAGCATTACCGTGTTTCTGTCGATACAACCGGTCAAGTGTTATGTTAATATCCATCTGGAAATGCTGATTCAAATAATCTTCAATTTGTGGCGGTAAGCTTTTGAAATAATAATCGCGGACGATCCATTTTCCAAAAAAACCAGCACTTCCCTCATCTCCCAAACTGAATCCAAGTGAGGGTACGTTATCAGTAAAATCAATCCCATCATACATGCCACAATTCGATCCCGTACCCATAATGCACACTATCCCTGGTTCATGGCCAAACAGCGCTCGCGCCGCTGCTAATAAATCAGTTTCGATCTGAACTGGTACATCTATAAAAACCTGGTCAAATGCCTCTTTTAAAAGCTTTTTTGTTTCAGGATTCCCATAACCTGATCCATAAAATAAGACAGCAGCTATCTGATCACGGGTTGATCCTCCAGCCTGTTCGTCCAAAAATATTACAACCTCCTGTAATATCGATATCAATTCACTCTGTTGTACGAAATAAGGATTCATCCCCAATGTTTGAGTAGTACAAATAACCTTAGATTGTTGTATGAGATACCATGATGTTTTCGTGGATCCGCTTTCTGCTATTAATTGAATCATAGAGTAAATTGAACGATTATGCGCTAGCTAGAATTTAAAAAAGTCAGATAATACATACTTTTCTAATTACCGCTTTTTACCTAACAAGCAAAGATATTTATATCATACTCATATGCCATATACTTTTGACAAAAAAGCCCAAGTGCTACTCCCCCACTACGCTCACTTTAATGTAGCTAACCGGCTTCTTTTTACTGGCCACTCTCATCAAGCATGGCCCGATGTTGCTCTTGAAGGTCAAACAGAGTACTTCCATGCATCGGCTGAGCTGATCGATAAAAAATGGGATGTTGCGTTTGAAAAAACAGAGATATTAAGAAGCTATTTAAGGAAATACTACGATGACCCTGATGGACTATATTGCAGAGAGGAAAGCACTCATTTTTTATTTGTAAGCCTTATGAGTGCGTGGGATTTAGTTAATAAGCCCAAAATCATTACTACTGAAGGAGAGTATTACTCACTTTCAAGACAGCTAGCACGACTTTCGGAGGTTGGTCTAGAGGTCGTCAAAATACCCGCAAGTGTGGATGAGAGTTTTGTCGATAATATCCGTAAAAACTTAGATAGTAAGACCTCAGCTGTGATGATCTCACGGGTATACTTTCAAAGTAGTCTTATCAATCCTCATTTAACTGAGATTGCGGCCTTATGCCGCCAACATGGAGTTCCATTGGTTATTGATGACTACCATGGAACTAATGTAGTGCCATTATCTATTCGGAATGAAGGCTTAGAAGATGCCTTCATACTAATTGGTGGGTATAAGTATTTACAATGGGGCGAGGCGAATTGCTTTCTTCGCTTTCCTAAAGACTGTACAATTCGCCCGGTGATTACTGGATGGTTTGCTTCATTTAGCTCCCTTCAGAAAAAACAAGATTTTACTAAAGCCGTTGAATTTGACCTTGGAAATCAACGATTTGCAAGTGGCACATACGATCCAAGTTCTCAATTTAGAGCAGCTAAAGTAGTACAGTTTTTCAAAAAACACTCCTTAGATCCTGAGGTTCTACGGAAAGGATATCTAGAACAGATTGGGCTGCTAAAAAGCTTATTCTTAGAACAAGATATCGATCCATCCATCCTACGACTTACCCATAATGAAGATATACACATGAATGGTGGCTTTCTTTCTTTACAATCACCACATGCAGTTGCAATCCGTAAACGGTTGCTTGAAAAAGATGTATTCACAGATGCTCGGGATACCATACTTCGATTGGGCCCTGCTCCCTATACAACCTCCGAGCAAATCAATGAAGTAATAGGCATACTCTCAGAAACCCTCAAAGAAATGAAATTCTAAATGTGTAAGTAACCCGTAATTAAGAACTCTATAGATAAAAAGGAAGGTAGATATTTTCTTTTCCATAGGTACCTGATGAGTCTGCTCTCTGCGCATGATAAACACAGATTTAATTGTTCACTTGAGGTTTTACTTGAACCAAAACATCCTATGTATTGTCATCGTATGAAGAGATTCAAATCTCTACAGTATAAAAGTAGTATGGTATTTACAGTATATTTACATATATTGAACATATAATAAAATCTCATGAAAATACAGTGACATGATGTGTCACCCTAACGGATTACCTTTTGTTAAACATTTAATTTCATCTAATTCACATGGCAGACAACCAAAAAATTAAAGCACTCGATATCGCCGTAGGTCAAATCGAAAAACAGCACGGAAAAGGGACCATCATGAAGCTTGGGGATAAGGCCACCCAAGACGTAGAAATAATATCAACAGGGTCTATTTTAGTAGATTATGCACTCGGGGTACAAGGAGTGCCAAGGGGACGAATCACGGAAATTTATGGCCCTGAAGCCAGTGGTAAAACAACCTTAGCACTGCAAGTTATCGCACAGGCACAAAAAAATGGCGGATATGCTGCTTTCATTGATGCTGAACATGCCTTTGATCCACGATATGCTCGCGCTCTTGGGATCAATACCGAAGAGCTACTCGTATCTCAACCGGATAGCGGTGAGCAGGCTCTAGAAATCACAGAAACTTTAATTCGATCTGGTGCATTGGATGTAATCGTGATCGATTCAGTTGCAGCTTTAGTGCCAAGAGCAGAGCTCGAAGGTGAAATGGGTGATTCACACATGGGCTTACAAGCCCGACTTATGTCGCAAGCACTTAGGAAAATCACCGGTATAGTTAATAAAACTCAAACCTCCTGTATCTTTATCAACCAAGTTCGCGAAAAAATTGGGGTCATGTTTGGTAATCCTGAAACCACTACGGGTGGACGAGCTCTTAAATTTTACTCATCTGTTCGCTTAGATATACGCCGTATAGGTAGTATTAAAAAAGGGGATGAAGTAATTGGAAACCGAACCAAGGTCAAGGTGGCAAAAAATAAGGTTGCCCCACCTTTCAAGGTGGTTGAATTCAACATTATGTATGGCAAAGGAGTCTCGCGAATAGCTGAGGTACTAGATTTAGCAGTAGAGTATGATATTATCCAAAAACGTGGCAGTTGGTTCCGATATGATGGGGAGCCTATTGGCCAGGGAGCGGATTCTGCTATGCAATTCCTAGAAGAAGATCCTGATTTGTTGGACAAAATCGAGAAAATGGTTCGCGCTCAACTAAATGGGTTAGACATCGAAATAAAAGGAGCAACAGCCGAGTTGGCTGAAGCAGATCAGTCCTCTGAAAAAGTAGAAAAGTAAGATGTCGTCTTCATTATGAAGAAATCAAATCCTAATGAATACGATGAGTTAATTCCATTATTACCCCTTACTATTACTGCAATTCAAGTACAAAAAAAGAATAAAGAACGATTTTCATTATACCATGAAGATCGTTTTTTATTAGGTGTATCCATTCAAACCCTTGTCTCCTGCTCACTTAAAAAAGGGACTGTATTAACTTCTGAAAAATTGGATGCTATACTTGGCATCGAACAATACAGCAGAGCCAAAGAATACACTTTAGCTATACTGTCACGAAGAGATCACTCCGTACAAGAACTCATTGTAAAAGGGATAAAAAAAGGATTCAACAAAGACGTTCTTGAGCGTGTGACTCACGAGTTACAAAAAAATAACTACCTTAATGATCAACGGTTTGCATCAAATTTCATACATGATGCTATTGAATTCAGAAAGTGGAGCCTAAATAAAATCAAATTTGAACTTGGTAAAAAAGGAGTCAGTAGATCCATCATTAATGAAATATTTGATGGCTTCGATGAGGCTATATGGAAAGAACAAATGTACAGTTTAGTCCGTAAAAATAAGGCTAAGTTTATACGTTCAGATACCACGAAACGAAAAAAGAAAATGTATGATTATTTAGCTCGCAAAGGCTATTCATCAACTTTAATTTGGAGTGAGATGAATAAACTATTATCGTTAGTCGAAACCGATTAAAAAAGTCCTAATCAGCAGTTAATGAAAAACATCACATTAGAACGTGTTGTTCGAACATTATTAGCCGTACTTACTATAGGCGTCATCATTGTCATAATGTACAATTACATTACCTTGGTCGCCTTCTTAATACTAGCTATGATACTCAGCTATGTACTTGACCCAACCGTAAATCGATTACAACGTATGGGGGTAAAAAGGACTATTGGCGTAACCTTAACACTATCGGTCATAGTGATGGCAATTGTGTTCTTTTCTACGAATGTTGTTCCAATTTTTGTTGAAGAAATGCTAGAATTAACGAACAACTTAAATATCGAAACTATCGAGCTAATAGCCGCTCGAATCGAGACACGATTAGTTCAAGAATATAGCTTTATTCCAGAAGGCTTTCTCAGAGACAACATTACCAAGATTAGTGAGGAGCTTTTTGATCTAGGGAAACTTTCCACTGTACTGAGCGATGCAGTTGGTGTATTTACCAATATATTCTCTGCTGTACTTGTAGTCCCGTTTGCGGCTTTTTTCTTTCTTAAGGATGGCAGTAAGATTCGAAGAGATGTGTTACAAATTATCCCAAACAAATATTTCGAAACCACACTGACTATATTGGACCTAGTTGAAAAGCGATTAGGTCTGTACTTTAGAAGTGTTTTAGTGCAAAGCACCTTAGTCACTCTGTTATCTTGGACAACTTTGAGTATTGCGGGCCTTGAAAACTCTCTTTCAGTAGGAATCTCTGTTGGTATAGCTAACACCATTCCCTACTTTGGACCTATAATTGGTTATGTGCTTTCCATTATTATCTCAATCGTCGAGACTGGGGATTTCAGTCTAGTTCTGTATTGTGTGGTGGCTATATTTATAGTTCAGATGATTGATAATTTGATTCTTCAGCCCTATTTGTTTTCCAAATCAGCTGATATGCACCCCGTAGCAATTTTGTTTATTATTTTAATTGGGGCCGAAACGGCTGGGATATTAGGCATGCTCATAGCCATTCCTTTAGCTACAACTATTCGTATTACCATCAAACAGATTATTTGGAGTTTTAATAATTATCAGATATTTCGACTAGACCAATCGAAACAATTTTGAGTATATTATAGAAACCAAAAATCTACGTGAACACCCTTGAATGAACTGGTAATTTTTGCCTCCGGATCAGGTTCTAACTTCCTGTCTATAATTAATCACATTGCAAACGGCCATCTAAACGCTAAAATTGTCGGGTTAATCACAAATAAAGCTGAAATTGGGGCTGTAGAGATTGCACAGCAACACGAAATCCCCCACTGTGTATTATCATCAGCCCAATTCAGAAATAATGAGACGTACGAATCAGCTCTTTTAAATCAATGTACACAATGGAATCCGCGTTTGATAATTTGCGCTGGTTACCTAAGAAAAATCCCGACAAATCTCATCCTTGCATACCCCAATAGAATACTCAATGTACACCCATCTTTACTTCCAAAATTTGGTGGATTTGGTTTTTATGGCATACATGTTCATAAGAGTGTATTAGAAAGTAACGAAACGTACACGGGATGCACCATACATATTGTATCAGCAGAATATGACCAAGGCCCTATTCTAGCTCAAGAGCGTTTAAAGGTTTACCAATCAGAATCTGCAGAGCAACTTGCTAACCGAGTGTTAAAGCTTGAACACCAATTGTATCCAAAAACTATCGCATCGTATTTAAAACAATTGAATAATACTACTGAATAGGATTCCCACTAGTTACAGTACAAAATAATTTGACTCACTGATCACACCATAATTTATTAGTTATGTCCCTTAAACCATTAGAGCAACTACCAAAAACCCCACTTACAATTAAACGAGCGTTATTGTCGGTTTCTGACAAAACGGATATACTTCCTTTGGCAAAGTCTCTACATGCTGCTAATGTTAGCCTTTTATCTACCGGTGGTACCTACAAAACATTACAAAACGCAGGCATTCCGGTACATGAAGTAGCCAACCTGACTGGCTTTCCTGAATGCCTTGATGGGCGGGTCAAAACACTTCATCCTATGATTCATGGAGGTATTCTTGCTCGCACCTCCTATGAACCCGACAATACCGAATTAAAAGAACTTCAAATTGAACCGATCGAGCTAGTAGTTGTGAATCTATATCCATTCTCCAGCGTTGTATCAAAAAACGATGTAACAATTGAGGAAGCTACCGAATACATAGATATAGGAGGACCAACCATGGTGCGTGCAGCTGCGAAGAACTTTGCTCACGTTACAATCTTAAGTAGTCCAACACAGTATGCTACCTTCTTATCCGAATTCAACTCAGGTTATGCGATTTCATATCAAACTAGATTACGTTTAGCAAAACAGGCCTTCAACCACACCTATGAGTATGAACAATCTATTTCAAATTATTTCGATGCCATCCTACATGCCGAAACTAATGAATCCATAAAGGGTCATGCTACCAACTCAAATGAGGCACGTAAAACAGAGCAAACTTATTTGAATGTAAGTGAGCCGCTACATAATAGCCTTCGATATGGAGAAAATCCTCACCAAGAAGCATCTATTTATGGCGAACCAGACAAATTCATCGATTGTTTTCACGGAAAAGAACTCAGCTATAACAACTATTTAGATATAGACTCAGCACTACGATTATACCAAGACTTCCATGATACTGATCCAACCTGTGCCATTTTTAAACACACCATACCATGTGGAGTAGCAAGTGGATCCACTTTAGAAGAGGCTTACCTGAAAGCTTTTTCTACCGACAAAGTTTCCCCTTTTGGTGGGATAGTACTTTGCAACACCCTCCTAGATCTAGATACGGCAACAGCCATTGATTCTATTTTTACCGAAATAATAATTGCACCCGAATATTCAGACGATGCCTTATCCTTACTGACTCAAAAGAAAAATCGGAGGTTAATCCGAGTATTAACCAAACAGGGTATCTCCTCTCAAAAACAACTCCGATCCATATTTGGCGGTACATTGGTCCAAGACCAAGACAACAAAGCCATTGATGAGGCATCATTCAAGGTGGTCACAAAAAGACAACCCAGTCAGAAAGAAATGCAGGATATGCTATTTGCATGGAAAATTGTACGACATGTAAAATCCAATGCCATTGTGTTTGCAAAAGATGAGCAAACCCTTGGAATAGGTTCGGGCCAAACCTCACGAGTAGACTCTTCCGAAATTGCTGTTTCAAAAGCGGCAAAAGAGCAACTTAGTCTAGTAGGATCAGCAATAGCGTCGGATGCTTTCTTCCCTTTTTCTGACGGAGTTGAGGCAGCTGCACGTGCTGGTGCTACTTCAGTAATCCAACCAGGTGGTAGTGTACGAGATCAAGAAGTGATAGACAAAGCAAATGAACTTGGATTAGCTATGGTATTCACCTTTACCCGACATTTTAGACATTAAAATAAATGGCCAAATAAGCAGAAAATAGTTTCAATATTGCCCAAAATACATCATATTTTGTACTTAGTGAACATCTACATTTTTTGCGACTATAATGAACGAACCAGTTACTGATAAAAAAACTCAAAACAAGACCAGACAAGGAAAAAAAGGCTTTTTTGATTTTTTATATACCGATATAGCTATTGACCTAGGCACTGCGAATACACTTATTTATTCGCGCAATGAAGGCATTGTTTTAAATGAACCCAGTATTGTTGCTCTTAATCAACAAGACATCCCTGTAGCGACAGGTCACGAGGCCCGATTAATGCACGAGCGAACTCATAAAAAGATCCGGACAATACGACCGCTTAGAGATGGAGTAATTGCGGACTTCGAGGTAGCCGAGCAGATGATTCGAGGTATGATCAAAAAGGTGAAGGTGAAGTGGTTTTCATCGACCCGGCAAATGGTTATCTGTGTACCTAGTGGAATAACCGAAGTAGAACGACGTGCTGTACGCGACAGTGCTGAACACGCTGGTGCAAAGGAAGTCTATCTGGTTGATGAGCCCATGGCTGCTGCTATAGGAATTGGTCTTGATGTTCATGAACCCGTTGGTAATATGATAGTTGATATTGGTGGTGGTACTACAGAGATTGCAGTCATTTCCCTTTCAGGAATAGTGCACGCCAAATCGGTTCGATTAGGTGGTGACGAACTTAATGATGACATCATCAATTATTTTCGTAGAAATCATAATTTACTTATTGGTGAGAGAACTGCAGAGAAAATTAAATGCGAAATAGGTTCTGCAGCCCCTCTCGATGAAGAGCTTGAAATGATTACTAAAGGGCGCGATTTAGTAAATGGAGTTCCTAGAACACGCCATATCACATCTAAAGATGCTAGAGAAGCAATGGCCGAATCCATTAACACGATTGTTGAGGCTGTTACCAAGTCGCTTGAACAAACTCCTCCTGAGTTATCTGCTGATATTTTGGATCGTGGTATTATGCTAACGGGTGGAGGTGCTTTATTGAAAAATCTGGATAAACTGATTATGGAAACTACTGACTTACCCGTGCATATAGCCGAGGATCCATTAACCGCTGTAGTAAGAGGTACCGGCTTAATATTAGAAAACCTGGATTATTATAGACCCGTCATCTCTTAAATATGTTCTTCAATGAGATTTTTACAGTTCGACACGGATGGTATCTCTCATTACTTTCATGCGTTCATTGTTTTGCTATTTGCACTCATTCTTGCTTTTACTCGAAGTCAGGATGGACTAAATAGCTTACGGGCTGTAACAGTTACCGCCGCAAGTATCCTAGAAGAACCCGTATCAAATGTACGTGTTTACAGAAATGCGTTGAAAACTAATGCTTATCTACAACAGCAAAATATTCTACTTCAAGACGAATTAAGCAAACTTCGATCGATAGAGAAGGAAAATCAAGAGCTCAAATCATTGCTCAGATTGGAAGAATCTTATACCTATCCACTTCAGATTACGCGTGTAGTTACAAAACAGTTAAATACACTAAATAATAGTTTGAGTGTAAATGTAGGAAGAAAAGAGGGTATTCAACGCGGTATGCCACTAATCAATTCCGATGGTCTAATAGGCAAAGTAATTTTATCAGCGAGTAATTATTCACAGGTAATGCCATTGTTTCATCCCCTCTTTCGAGTAAGTGCACAAATACAAGGCAGCAAAGCAAATGGAATTATTACGTGGGACATTTCGAGTCCTAGTTATCTTATCATGGATTTTGTTCCCAAAACAGTACCCATCGACACAGGGATGGTTATTCAGACTTCCGGGTTAGGCAATGAATTTCCAGCTGGAATTCCTATAGGACAGGTAGTCGATTACCGATCCCAAGAAGGAACCAATACCCAACAATTAAAAATTGAGCCATTTAGTAAACTAAATGAAGTTTCTGAAGGCTTCATAGTTCTGTTTACTTCAGATACAAGTGTAGTCCAATTGAACAACGAATATAACCAGTTATTTGAATGAATTTCGATTGGACTAAATATCTTCTAGGTGGTTTAATTATCATTTTTTTAGATCAGATACTCTTGCAACATCTTTCTCTTTGGGGGATACATTTTGATGCAATACTACTCTATTTAGTTTGGACATTACCAGATCTAAAAAAAACCGAAGCCATCTATATTTATGGATTACTCGCGATTCTTCAAGATGCACTCTACGATTCCTGGGGGCTTATGCTCTTTAGCAAAACTCTAATTATACTCATATTTCATAGTTTTTTGGTGAGCCGTAATCAAGGCAAGATATTCTCTTCTCAATTCGCGGTTTTTACCTTAGCCATTGCAGTGGCTCATAACTCTGTATTCTATCTATTGTCGTTGATAACTGGAGGCTATGCAAGTGGTTTATGGCCTTACACTGTACTTCTTTTGGGCGCATTATACACGACCATCATATCTTATACACTTCATAAGTTGCTTAGATCCTAAGGCGGTGAACGATATTAGAAATCAACATAGAACCCAACTTTCAATACGTGTAATGCAAGTATTGTTTGCTACACTATGTTTAGTGGTATTAGGAAGAGTTTTTTATTTGCAGGTCATAGAATATGAGAAATATTCGATGCAAGGTGAACGAAATTCTATTCGACAGGAAATTATCCCATCTGCCCGAGGACTGGTTTTTGATAGAAATGGCGAGCTGTTAGTTTCCAACGAGCCCATTTTTACATTAACTGTGAATCCTGCTACTTATGATACCTCAAATAATACACTGCTTGCTAAACTATTAGACGTAGAGGTATCGCACATTCGAGAACAAGTGAAAACTGCCAGAAGATATTCTTGGTATAGAAGTTCGCCTCTGTTATCGGATATTGATTTTACTCAATTCGCTATAATACAGCAAAATTTATGGCAATTACCAGGTATTGGCCACCAACTTGAAAGCAAAAGAACCTACACTGACAAAATAAATGCCTCACATATATTTGGCTATCTTCGTGAGGCTGATATCAAAGATTTTGAAAACAATACTTCGTTATTCTTGGGGGATAAAATTGGAAAAAGTGGTCTTGAATTAATCTATGAGGAACGACTTCGTGGTGAATCTGGCATAGAGTTTAAACGAGTCAATGCGTACGGACAGGCTTTAGGTTCATTTGTGGTTGAAAATGAGGGTACGAATCCTATTGAGGGAGCGAACATTATTACGACTATTGATGCAGACCTACAGGCATTTGCCGAGGACTTAATGATTGACAAAACTGGGGCAATTATTGTCATGAATCCCAATACTGGAGCCATTTTAACTATGGTAAGCTCCCCTAATTATCAAGTAGACAGGCTTGCTGGACGTCTTGACAGAACCTATTGGGCACACATAAACAGTGACTCAACTCGTCCACTCTTCAATAGGGCCGTATCCAGTAGGCAACCACCTGGCTCCACCTTTAAGCCGCTAATGGGCTTAATTGGCTTAGAGGAAGGACTTATCACATCAACAACAAATATTCCTAATACAGGAGGTTACCAACGAGGGCGATTGTATCGTGATATTGCCCCAAAAAGAGATTATAATTTAGAGAAAGCGATCACTTTTTCATCAAACACCTATTTCTACAAGTTGATGGATGATATTGCGAGTTCCGGTAGACTGAATATATGGAGTGAGCGAGTTAAAGATTTTGGCTTAGGGGTAGATCTAGAAATTGATTTACCCAGTTCAACTACCGGTATAGTTCCTGACAGTGCGTTTTTGGACCGTTGGTTTGGGGTTAGAAAATGGGGTCTAGGTGATTTAATAAATCTAGGAATTGGTCAAGGGGTCTTGTCCGTTTCACCACTTCAGATAGCCACAATGACAAGTGCAATAGCCAATGGTGGGTACAGAATTAGCCCTTACCTTGTAGAGCAATTAGAAACCCCTTTCTCAACGAATTTTCCCAATAAAAGAAACCCATCGAAGATAGATTGGGTCCAAAAAAAGCATCTAGATTTGGTGAAAAAAGGGATGCGAGGTGTGGTTCAGGAAGGAAGCGGTAGATTTTACGTAAAGAATGATTCCATAGCCATTGCAGGTAAAACTGGGACAGCTCAAAATCCACATGGGTATTCACATGGTTGGTTCACATCGTTTGCACCTTTCGAAAACCCTGAAATTGTCGTAACTGTTTTCTTAGAAAATGCCGGTTTTGCCTCTATTTCCGCCGCTCCAATAGCACGGCTACTACATGAATTTTATTTACAGGGCACTTATAACAGCTATGTATATAATTACGTAAAGAACTGGGAACCGCAAGAAGATAATTCTGACCAAACCGCTGAATAACCCATGGCTTCTATCCAAAAAGATTTAGATTGGACGAGTATTTTACTTTGGATAGGCTTAAGTATTATTGGGCTCATTGCAATCTATAGCGCAACTCAAGGTCCGGTTTCTGAGTTTTTACCTACATTCATTCAAAATAACTTCTGGAAGCAATTACTATTTGTTGGAATTTCTTTGGGGCTACTCTTCGGTATACAATTCATCAATCCAACTATTTTTAAAAATTTTTCTTATGTAGCCTACGCAATATCTCTGTTATTGATGGTATATACGTTGTTTTTTGGACAAGAGATTAATGGTGCAAAAAGTTGGTTACGATTTGGCGGGTTTGGATTGCAGTCTAGTGAGTTTATGAAAATTACTACTATATTAGCCGCAGCAAACTTTTTAACCTCTAGGCGAAATCTTGCGACAGAACAAATACGCTACGCCTTAGTTAGTTTCCTGATTATTTTTATACCAACACTTCTGGTAATTGCACAAAACGATTTTGGTACTGCCATTATATTTTTGGCCCTGATTCCTGTAATTTTATTTTGGTCTGGATTACCCTACGGTGTAGCCTTATTAATGGTAAGCCCCGCAATTATTCTGTATTTGAGTGTATTTAGTTGGGTTTATGGTCTTATAGCCATGGGGATTATAACCGCTGGTGTTCTTTTTTTGCAACGCTCAAAATGGCTTACTATTGTAACGGTAATCATGGGTTCTGCAACGGTCGTAGTGGTACAATTAGCCTTAACAAAAATACTTCAACCACATCAAGTTGCTCGAGTAATTGCTTTTACCAATCCATCCTATGATCCAACAGGCGCGGGATGGAATGTTATACAAGCAAAGACCGCTATAGGTTCTGGTGGATGGACAGGGAAAGGATTCCTTGAGGGTACTCAGACTCAACTTCGTTTTTTACCAGAACAGTGGACTGACTTTATATTTTGTGTAGTAGGAGAAGAGTTTGGTTTCTTGGGGGCTTCTATACTCATCTTAGTTTTTATGCTTTTCTTACTTCGTTTATTACAATTATCTATTAATCATAAAAATCCCTTTGCACAATTGGTCACTCTTAGTGTCGCCGCGGTCTATTTTATGCACTTTTTTATCAATGTAGGAAGTGCAACGGCACTATTACCGGTTATAGGTATCCCCCTACCCTTTATTAGTTACGGTGGATCTGCATTTATCGCAAATACACTCATGCTTGCGATTTGTTTAAATATGGATTTGTATAAAAGAGAATTCAGTATCTACAGCTAAGTAGATAGAATAATACACACGAACTTTGTACAGGGGTTGTATCAATAAACCCGGTAAGAAATATTTCTTCCTGCATTAAGGAAGCTATACTTTAGATGAACGGGCCTTCGTAGTTCCTAAACTAAAACTTATTCGATGAACAGGTGTATAGCCATATTCTTTCAAAGCTTGCCTATGTGCATTGGTCGGATATCCAACATTATTATCCCACCCATACTCTGGAAACTCTTGGTGTAAGCTAGCCATAAGTTCATCACGGTAAACTTTGGCAATGATAGATGCAGCACCTATAGAGGCACTTTTACTATCTCCCTTTACTATACATTGATGAGCAAAAAGCGTTGGCAAATAACGATTACCATCAACCAATAAATAGTCGGGATTAGCACCTGTGGATGTTGCGCAGCTATTCATAGTTTCTAAACTCGCCCAAAGTATATTAAGCCGTTCTATCAGCGCTAAATCACCCTCTTGAATAGTCCAGAAGAGAGCATTTTTCTTAATCTCTTTAGATAGACGCTTGCGTTCAGATAAAGATAACTTTTTACTATCCTGAATTCCTTCAACAGGGTTATTTGGGTTCAGAATAACCCCAGCGGCCACTACAGGGCCAGCTAAACAGCCCCTACCAACTTCATCTAGACCCATAACCCGTTGAAAGCCTTCTTGCCATAACACACGTTCAATTTCTAGTCTGCTCATATGGGCAATTAAATTGGATGTTGAGCTAAAAATATTGGTTTAATTAACGATATGAGGAACGAGTTAGAATTCATAAATGGTTGCATTAATATGAAATACAAATATACTCATTGGAAACAAGTAAAACCTATATCGGGTAAAAACCCATTTGAGACCCTACTTGATTTATTCCAACAACTGTTAACCATTGCCAGTGGTGATGTATCACAATCACTTAGTTGGCTAACGAATTTAGATAAAGAGTATGAAATAACGGACAGTTTTGAAGAGAAATATAGCCTGGCTGATTTTATCCAAGATTTAATAGACAAGGGATATATCGATCAGGATAATGACACCAATACCATGGTCATTACTCCAAAAACTGAAAAAAGCCTGCGAGATCGCTCATTAAATGAAATATTTAGCAGCTTGCGAAAAGGAGGACAGGGTGATCACAAAACTAATTTTAACGGGGCAGGCGTAGAGCGACAGTCAGAAACAAGACCTTGGAATGGTCATGAAGAACTTGTCAACTTAGATACAACCGGTACAATGATTAATATGCTTAAGCATAGTAGTATTGAATCATTGGATTTGTCAGAAGATGACTTGCAAGTATATGAAACAGATTATCACACGCAAGTCTCCACTGTACTATTAATTGATTTAAGCCATTCTATGATTCTATATGGTGAGGATCGAATTACACCAGCAAAAAAAGTTGCGATGGCTTTGTCTGAATTAATCATCCGCAGCTACTCAAAAGATACCTTAGACATTGTGGCTTTTGGCAACGAGGCATGGCATATTTCAGTCAAAGATCTACCTTACTTGAAAGTGGGGCCCTATCACACCAACACCAAACAAGGTTTAGAAGTTGCTCGTCATATATTGCAGCGCAAAAAGTTTGCGAATAAGCAAATATTCATGATTACAGACGGGAAGCCGTCTTGTATGTTTGAAAATGGTAAACTCTACAAAAACAGCTTTGGGTTGGATAGGAAAATTGTCAACAAGGTATTAGATGAAGCAGTTAAATGCAGAAGAGAAAAAATCACCATAACAACGTTTATGATAGCTTCAGACCCTTATTTACAGCATTTTGTACGTGAAATGACTGAAGCTAATAAAGGAAAAGCTTATTTTTCTAGCTTGGATAATTTAGGTGGGTTTATTTTCGAAGACTACATTAAAAATAGAAAACGCCGGGTACATTAACTGCATACCCAGCGTTTTTAAAAATTTCCTCACTCAAACTCATTTGAGCTTAACCACAACAAGCAGTTACAAAAGAGATGACCAGCTGTTAGGATGTTCTTTTGCCGTTTTACTCAGTGTTAGTTAAACATACCGAGTTCTTCCATCACCGACTGAGTTATATCAAACTTGGCTCTGAAGTCTTCCGATGCATACAAAATAATCATGTCACCAGAACTAGTAGTAGTGTTTAACACATAAGATAAACCCTGTTTCTGAGCTACTGCTTCTATGGCTGATCCTATTTGTTCTAGTAGAGGGCCTACTAATTCATCCCGGCGTTGTGCGAGCTCTTGTTCAGCTACTTCTTGAGCTTGTAAAAGTTCTTGTTGTAACTGCCCCAAACGTGCTTCTTCTTGCTGCTGTGCTTCTGCGGAAATCACGCCTACCTTTTGTTGGTATTCGGCAACTTGTGTTTGAAACTCCTGCTCTAAGGTCGATAATTCCTGTTGCTTACGGGCGGTAAAATTTTGCAATCTTTGTTGGACAGCACGCATTTCTGGCATGTTGGCTAATATTGACTGTGGATTTATATACCCAATTTTCAATTCTGAGTTGTTGGATTGCGCCTGAGCTTGTAGATTAAGCACAATACTAAGGAATAAAATAACTGCAATACGTAACGTTCGCATGTGGATGGATTAATTTAGTTGATATTAATTTTCTGAATCATTTCCAGAAGTAATCATTCGGGAGAGTACTTCCTGGGTAATATTAAGTTCTTCGGCACTAAAAAATACAATAGCATCGCCATAAGAGGTGGCTTCGTTAAGTATTAAATCAAGGCCTTTCTCTTGGGCTACTGCTGCCATTACTTGATCCATTTTTTCAATAATTGGCTGTAGTAACTGTGCTCTTTTCTGGGTGATTTCGTTAAGATAATTCTCTCTCTCTTCCTGAAGTTGCTGATCACGGGCTAAAAGATCTTCTTCCCTTATGATTCGAGCTTCTTCGTTAAGCATACTTCGGGCCTCCTCATAGGCAACAAAATCTTGCTGGAGCTGATTGGCTTTGGTCATCAATTCAGTGTCTCTTTCTTGGACAAGTTGCTCGATTTGTTGATCTACAAACGCGACCTCGTCCAATTGACTTAACACTACCGTAGGATTCATGTATCCAATTTTTACTTGGGCCTGAGTTTCTACTGTGAACAGAATAACCCAGAGTAATGCGGAAAAAATAAAATGTTGTTTCATAATCGTTTTAAATGTGAGTAAAAAAATACCGTAATTTTTAGTTAATTACCTACCCTTATTTATGCCTCAATTATCCATATCAATTCCTAATTCGAACAAGATATCAGCCGTTATATCAAATTCAGCTCTAGCGTATATCATATAAATGTCACCACTTCTGTCAAAGATAAAATCATAGCCTTTCTCTAGGGCCACTGTTCTTGCTGCGCTGAATACTTTTCGTTGGATTGGTTCTAATAAATCACTTTGTTGCTGAAAATATTCCCCTGTTGGTCCAAACTTCTGCTGAAGGAAGCTTTGATGCTGTTTTTTCTTTTGTGCAATTTCGGCTAGTTTTTGACTTCTGATCTCTTCGGTATATAATATTTCTTTGGCTTGATAGTCTTCCTCTAGCGCAGTTACTTCTTCTAGCATTTCCTGTGCTTCTTGCTGCCAACCGCTGCTTAGTAATTGTAAACGCTGTTCTATTCCACCGTATTCAGGTAGTTGGGCTACGACCAAATCCGACTCAAAATAGCCAATTTTTTGATCTTGAGCTTTGCCCTCAATACTACCTATTGCTATAATCGCAATACACACTATATGAGAGATAATACGTGCGTTCATAAATGAAAATTGAATGTTGTTCATCATATACTAAACTAAAATGGTGCACCAATATTAAACAAAAATTCCCATTCTCCTGCAAGCGTATTGGTTCCTTCAATTCCGTCTAATCGGTATCCGTAACTCAAATCAACCAGTCCCAATACCGGAAGATATAAACGAGTTCCAATCCCAATTGCGCGCTTCACATTAAACGGATCGAAGGTGGCAAAATCATTAAATGCATTGGCTGCATCGTAGAAAGCATAAGGTATTAGTTGCAACTGTTCATTACTCACTGCCGGGTAACGTAATTCAAGGGAGTATTTGTTATACACACGTCCCCCCACCTGCCGGCCATCAATAATTGGCGCTATGCTTCCATCATTACCACCTGGATATCCTCGTAAGTCGATATTGTCGTACAAGAAGCTCTGCCGTTGCTGTAGTTGGGTTCCACCGACTAAGAATCGCTGAAAATTGGATCTTCTATCAGTAGTGAAAAAGCCAATGAATCCAAAATTTACCTGACTGGTGAGCACTAATTTCTCAACGATGGGAATGTGGTATTGATAGTCTGTTTTAATTTTATAGTATTCGGAAAGACCTGGTAATGGCGGAGCTACTTCAAAGGAAAGACCTAATTTAGACCCTGTATTAGGTGAGATGAAATTATCTAAGGAATTTCGCTCGAAAGTCTGATTTATTGAAATTATAGAAGAAGTTCCAGCTGATAAAAAGGAGGTTGTACCCTGAACATCGTATAGTTGATAACCTAGAGCCGTTCTGCTTGAAAAGTAATCATCCGGCCATCGTAATCGCTTCCCAAGAGAAACAGAAGAAGAAAAAAGCCGGTTTTTTTCAGAGAAGCCACGATATTGTATAAAGTTGTACGATAGATTTACCCCAAGTGAGGTGGGTTTCCCGTTTAACCAAGGCTCTACGAAACCAAAGCTGTAACTTTGAAAGCCTGTCCCTGTCACCTGAACACCCAAAGAAAGATTTTGTCCATCTCCTGAAGGAAATGGGGTAAAGTCACCAGCTAAGGCTCGCTGTAGTGAAAAGTTATTAAAATTAAGACGGGCAGAAATTAACGCACCAATCGCGCGGCCACCATACCCACCTGAAAATTCAAAATTCGACGTACTTGCAGATTCATCAACCAGAAAAGATACATCTACTTCTTTGTCTTGGGGTATAGGTTGTACATCGGGAGTGATGTTTTGGGGGTCAAAAAATCCTAAGGTGCTAAGTTCTCTAACCGATCTTACTATAGCCTCACGACTGTATGTGGCACCAGGGATCGTTCGTAATGTTCTCCGAACAACGTCGTCATGAGTTTGCGTATTCCCACTAAATGACACCCTACGTATAGTTGCAATTTCATCTTCGTATATATCAAAGTGAATATCCAAGGAGTCATCATCCACCTTGGAGATCGTTGGTATGGCTTGAAAAAACAAATAGCCTATGTTCTGATACAAACTGTTTATGTCGGTCGAGGTTTTATTGAAGTTTAAATTTTCATCGTATCGCGTTTGATTAAATACATCCCCTTTTTCAAAACCTAGTGACTGTGTCAATTGGGCATCGGTGTACACGGTGTTTCCATCCCAACTAATGTCTCGCACTTTATATTGAGGCCCTTCATAGATAGTAAAGGCTAAACGTAGTCCTTGCTCACCTTTACCAAAGTCATCTACCCATAAGCTATCAGAAATAATTCTAGCATCGACATGACCTTCCTCTTGAAAATGGGTCACAAGATTGGTCACTCCTTCTTCAAAGTCTTCTTGCTTATAAAGCTTTTTGGACAAAAATTTCCACCAAGCGTCTTCTTTAATCGGTTTAATCACCTTCAATAAATCTTTTTCAGTGAACCGCTCTAGCCCAATAAACTGAATATCTTTGATTTCTAACTTCTCGCCTTTTTGCACTTCAAAGTATAGAATAGAACGGTTTTCAATTTCATCTGACGCTTCTACCCTTGTAGCAACTTCCGTTCCCCATAATCCTTTTTCTTTAAAAAATCGAGTGATGGTGCGTTTAGCTTGTTCTAAACTTGCATCGGTAATTGCGGCGCCTTGAACCAAAGTTATAAGATCTTCTAAGTCTCGGGCTTCTGATTTTTTAATCCCTTCGATTTTGTATTCAAGCATTCTAGGCTGCTCAACTACCTGTATGAGTATGTCCAAGCTAGTAAGAGATTGATTTTCAATAAATACTTGTACATCGGAAAATAAACCTACTCGAAATAATCTATTTATTGCATCCGGAATGTCATCACCCGGATGAGTTATTACCTTTCCCTCAACCAATCCACTCGTGTTAATGATGAATTGAGTTCGTGTACTTTCATTTCCCTGAACCCGAACCTGAGAAATACGATATTCCTCCGGATTCTCTAATGTGGGATCGGTTATTTGTATTTGCTGGGAGTAGGCGGTAAAAGTATTGCTAAATAGCAAAATAGCAGTGAGCGCAAAAATATTTCTTAATAAATGTATTCTTGCAATTTTTGGGGTCTGTAAATTCTTGATAAACAATGTATAATCCTTCAAGCTGATAATTTTTACTGTAACGAACTAGTTACTTATTTCGTCTTTATTTTTTTTTACGCACTTTCCCAAATCTTCGATCTCTTTTTTGGAAGGAATGAATAGCTTCGTACAATTCGTTACGCCTAAAATCTGGCCAATATAATTCGGTTATGTACAGCTCGGAATAAGCCAACTGCCACAATAAGAAGTTGCTAATGCGATATTCACCGCTGGTTCTAATAATTAAATCCGGGTCTGGTATATTAGCCGTAGAAAGATGATCCCCAATCATTTGATCATTAATTAAATTAGGTGCTAGTCTACCTTCTTCTACATGTTTAGCAATTTTTTTTACAGCTTCAGTTATGTCCCATCTACCAGAGTAACTCAGGGCTAAACATAATTCCAAGCCTGTATTATCTTTGGTTAACGAAATTGCCTCATCTAATTCTTTAATACAATCATCAGGAAATCGATCCATCTGACCAATAGTGACCAAGCGAATGTTGTTTCGATGGAGATTATCTGCCTCTTTCCTTAGCGAGGATACCAATAGTCGCATTAAGCCTCTAACTTCGGCATTAGGTCTTCCCCAGTTTTCTGTCGAAAAAGCATATAGGGTCAGAAATTTAACCCCGAGCTGTGCACTTGCCTCAGTAATATCTCGAACGGAGTCCACACCTACCTTATGCCCAAAAAGCCTAATATTACCCTTGCTTTGAGCCCAACGCCCATTACCATCCATAATGATGGCAATATGCTCCGGTACGACACCTGAATCGATTAACTCTTTTTGTCGATTCTTGTCTTCCTGCGTCTGTTTTGTTTTAGTGAGACTAAGCTCTTTCAAAGGGATTATGGTTGGTTCTTTTCAATTTAGCAAATTAGAGCTTTATTGAAGCTTATTCAAGAAAAAAGCGGTTAATTTATACCCACATTAAATGGGTTTTGTTTTGATCTAAACCGACTATAACAAACTTCCTATTTCATCTACTTTTTCTCAGATCATAAACAATACGTCATTAGGCCTCATTAAGCTGAGATAAACTTCTACGTACTGTGATCATTTCAAGTAAGGCGAGGGCTGCTTCGGAACCTTTATTTCCTTTGTCCCCTACTCTATCTAAGGCCTGTTGAACATCGTCTGTTGTTAGCACTCCAAATGCAACAGGAGTTGAAAAACGAAGGTTTAGCTCCAATACCCCTTGATTTACTGCATCACATACATAGTCAAAGTGTGGAGTTCCCCCACGAATGACGACTCCTAGGGCTATGACACCCTCGTAGCGGTTGGTTTCCAATAGCCACTGTGCGGTTAATGGAATTTCGTAGCTACCCGGACAACGAACAATTGTAATGGAGTCTTTTTTTACTCCATTTGCTGTTAAGGTAGTGATAGCACCTTCTAACATGGCTTCCGTTATCATCGAATTCCACCTTGAAACCACAACTCCAACTGTTGCATCCTGTAATACTGTGCTTGTTGAAACCTCGTGAATTCCTTGTTTATTACTCATGGCTTATTATTTTTTGTTGGGTATTAAAGCTTTTCTTTGTGCAGTCATTGCCTTCATTTTAATCACATTATTATAAGAAGTGGCTACCGTGCCAATGGGGGTATACCCATAATCTGGATGCCCATGATAATCACTTCCACCTGTTTGAAGCATATGGTGTTGTTGGGCCCATTTAACAAAGTGATTATGTTGTTGGTACGAATGACTTGGGTGGATACATTCAATCCCATCTATCCCTAAAATACGTATTTCTTCGAGCTCTTGTTGAGTGAATAATTTTCCAGGGTGAGCTAATATTACTGCGCCTCCAGCTCTCCGGACGAGTGCAATGAGAGTGTTGGTATCTAAAAAATAGGGTTGACGTGTTTCCTCATGAGCCGCTACTAAATATCTTTGAAAAGCTTCTACATGATTAGATACATAGTTTTTTTCTACCAACACCCTTGCTAAATGTGGCCTGGCTAATGTGGCGTGCTTGGATATCGCTTGAACTTCCTGAATATTTATATCAATATGTTTTTTATTGAGCCAATCTATCATCGATTTCATTCGTCGTCTGCGCTGTACCGAACATTCGATTAAGTACTCTGATAATTCTTTGTGATGAGGATCAAAATAATAGCCTAAAAGATGAATATCTTTGTTGTTAAAGGAGGCCGTAAATTCTGCACCTGAAATTAATTCAATGGGTAATTGTTCTGACTTCAGTATTTCTTCTGCTTTCAAGTATCCTTTAATAGTATCATGATCGGTAATGGAAATGGCCTTTAACCCCTTAGCCACTGCTAGATTAAGAACCTCAAAAGGGCTAATTTTACCGTCAGAATAAGTGGTATGAATATGTAGATCGGCTTTCCCAGCCATGAATTAATCAATAAATGAATGATAATCTTGCAAGTCGTCCAACAGTTGTATTCCCGCCATAACCGCTGGATCGAAGGCTAAGCTAGCTGTTTTCCAGGCTTGATTTCCTTGATAAAATCGGATTAATTCCAAACCCAAAACCATCTCAATTTCTTTGGTTTTTTCACTGAAGTTGGATTTTGCCAATGTAGAAATCTGATCGTTTATTCGTTGTAAAGACTCATCTGTATTGGCATTTAAAGCGCTACTATTTTGTAAAGAATAAGCCAATGAGTCCGTTAGTGACAACATGTCATTCCATATCTGCAAACGAGTAGGATCAAAATTTTCCATGAATCGATTGGTCATAATGTGAATAAGCTCATCATCAATCGTGGCAGTCAAGGGTAGCTCAATTTGCTGAATAAAATCGCTTACCAAACCCAAACGAAGCAGCTCCGACTGGAACGGACTCAGTAATTCCGTAGGAACCTTGAGATCGGGTTCAATGCCCATTCCTCCTCGTACTATTCTTCCATTTAGGGTCTTATATTCGGTATCATCCCCTCGTTGTAGGACACTATTATTGGTATCGTGAGTGTATTCAAGACTCTGAATACTTCTTCCAGAAGGAATATAGTACCTTGAGATGGTGTATTTCATAGAGTTGTTGAATGGTAAGGGTTTGACTATTTGAACCAAGCCTTTTCCAAAACTTTGTTCTCCTAACACAATTCCTCTGTCTAAATCCTGCACCACCCCTGATAAAATTTCACTTGCGCGAGCACTCCCTTGGTTAATTAGTATAACCAGAGGTCCGGTGTATCCAGCGTCTTCACGTGTTATGTATCGCGTGTTATATTCTTCTAACCGACCTACCGTTTCAACCACGGGGATGTCTGCATTGACCAGAAAGTCTAACATCTGTACCGACTCTTGTAATAATCCACCAGGGTTTCCTCTTAAATCTAGGATTACTCCTTGAAGCTCAGATTCCTGCCTAATAGCCTGTAAAACATGCCTAAATTCCTTATTTACCCCTTGTCCAAATTCGTTTATTTGGAGATAGGCTACACCCTGTTTAGGCTCATTTTTGGTGGAGTCCTTAGATTCTAATTCCTGGGTATCGGTATTTAACTCAACGACTGGTTTCCCGCTTGGATCAAGTAAGGCTGCATAACCCAGGCTCTTTGGCTCAAAGTTAGCACGAAAAAGTTGCAGTTGATCCACCGTAGCGTTTGGAGTTTTAATGGTGACGGTGACCTTCGAACCCGTTTCGCCCATCAACAAGCTTTCTATTTCCTCGGGCTCAAGGTTTTCAGTAGACAATCCATCAACCGATTGGATAGCATCTCCGATGCGTATACCTGCTCTTTGGGCTGGGCTACCGTCGATCACACGTACCACAATAGCTCTATTTTCTTTTTTATCGACCTGAATACCTATACCAGAAAAGTTACTTCGACTTAGTATTTCCGCCTGTTCATTACTACTTACGTCGAAATAATTGGTATAAGGGTCAAGGCTTTCAAACATCGCATTAAGCCCTACTCCCATAAGTGCTAGTGGATCTATATCGTCAACATACTCGAGTACAATTAAGCTAAATGCTTCGGAAAATATGTCTAAACTCTGTTTAATCCGGAAATAAAGATCTTTTTGTTGATAGGCTACTGAGGAAATCCCTAGGAGGACGAGAAGTCCAATAAGTAGCTTTTTTCGCCCATTTTGTCGAAAATTAAGGGGCTGATTGACCATTACTATCGGACCTTAAGTACTTGTCCAACATAAATAGTGGATCCGGATATCGCATTTAGCTCCCTCAATTGTGAAGTGGATATGCCAAAACTACGAGCAATAGCTGTCAAGGTATCGTTTCGTTTAACCACGTAGGTAGAGGTGTCTTGTTCACCAAATATGTTTTCGCCCCCTCTTTGTCGACGTTCTAAATCTTGTTTGTCGTTAAAACTGAGACTGTTTAACGCTTTATAATGTTCTTCCCGATTTTTTGGCACATATAATGTTAGATTTTGACCTACCCGAATGGTATTCCCAATTCCGTTCCAAATTCTTATTTCCGATGCGCGCACATCATGCCACTCGGCGATATGGCCTATGGTGTCTCCTGTTTTTACTCTATATAATAATTTAATAGAGTTGGCCGGGACCGAACTACTTGAAGAGCTAGAACGAGTAGTAACTGTTCCACTTTGTTGATTGGTGGGACGATTTACGGATAATTGGTTCACCGATCCTGCTGGAAGTGGTACTGCAATGACTTGACCAGGGTATATGATATTGGATAGGTTATCATTACTTGCATAGATGCCACTTACGCTCGTTCCATACCTACGCGCTATCAATCCAATGGATTCGCCACTTTGAACAGTATGCATGGTGATACTTTGGTTTTGACTTTCTCGAGGTAAACTATCATAAATAGCTAATAAGTCATTCGCCTTGCCAACAGGCACTTTCAATGCATATTTCGAGCCTGGAGGGGTTGCCCAACGCAACAGTTCTGGATTATATTCTTTTAGTGTTTCCGTGGATATAGCCATGGCTTCTGCCAGTATTTCTAATGACATAAGTCCATCAACCTCGACTGTCTCATAGGAATATGGCTCTTGGTCATAGTTAGTTTGAAAACCAAATTCTTCAGGACTCAGATTAATCATGGTTGTGGCGATAAAACCAGGTACATACCCTCTGGTCTCTCGAGGTAAGAAAGGATAGGCAGCCCAATAATCCTTTACACCACCTGCACGGTTTATGGCTCTATTTAATCCACGTGGGCTGATATTATAATTAGCCATGGCTAAATGCCAATCCCCCCAAACATTGTACAGGTCTTTTAAATGTCGTGCTGCTGCTCTGGTAGCTTTTTCAGGATCTCTTCGCTCATCGACCCACCAATTAATTTCAATCCCATATACTCGTGCAGTGGCCGCTATAAATTGCCACATTCCCACAGCAGACGCCCAACTCTTAGCTGTAGGATTTAACCCACTTTCAATGAAAGCTAAATAAACCAATTCTTCGGGCATTCCCTCCTCCCGAAAAATATCTAACATCATAGGCTTAAACACCTCTGCCCTTTCTCTCCATTTTTCCATCACATCTGGCCTTCTCAACGTGTAGTAAACAAGGTGTCGGTTTACTTGTGCATTTTGTACTAACGGCACCGTTGTTTTGAATATTTCGGTATCTTTTGGAAAGTTAAAGTCCTCAGCCAAAGTGTTTTCATCTTCTAGAAATTCTTCTTGGATGGCAAAAATTTCGCCCTGCGCTTGTTCTTCTTCGCTAATCCCGTAAAAATTTCGATACTCTGCAACCACCGCCCTTGAAAGTTGAGCAAACCGTGCATTACTTCTCATTTCTGGGTACTCATCTAACAAATCCTGTGAAGCTGTCAATGATTCATTGATTAAATGTTCTGCTTCTACTGGTTCATTGTTTACTTGTGCTTTTAGAGCCTGTACATGAGTCCCATAAATATTAGCAATACGAAGCATCATATCTCGCTCAAAACTGTCCAGTGTTAGCTCTACTGGAATCAATTCAGTTGTATCACCAGCTGCAATGTCTGTAGTTGACG
Source organism: uncultured Balneolaceae bacterium (assembly GCA_938091655.1). Classification (GTDB taxonomy): domain Bacteria; phylum Bacteroidota; class Rhodothermia; order Balneolales; family Balneolaceae; genus UBA1275. Next base: position 31,754 of record CALKOA010000031.1, read on the forward strand.
AAGACCAAGCCTGCATGGGATTGTTATACGGGAGGTACTTGGTTTTTATCTCTTGGTATTCTACAGTAGGCGGAGCCTCTTGAGCATGAACGATGGATGTGTTACCCCATGAAAGTGAGATCAATAAGACTAAGGTCGCCATTGGGTACGCTATATATGCCGGCAGGTGAAAAATAGATTTCAGGAAGCTATTTGTGCCTATTGAACGTGTATCTGGTGAATCTGTACCTGTAGGATGTAGGTGCATAATGAGGAAATGATTAGATAATAGGCTAAAAAGGGATATTTTCTTTGAATAATATACTAAAAATCTCAAAAAGGACGACCCAATCTAAAGCCCGTCCATTGCTGCACTAATGGACGCCTTCGCCCAACACCAAAAGCCACATCTGAAACCTTTAATCCAGGTGCCGATTGATACCGCTTAAACTCATTTAGATCTACTTTTTTGAGAATTTCTTGCACCATACTCGGCTCAAAACCCATTTCAACAAGCTCAGACAATTCTTTAGCCTGTTCAATGTATCCCTTTAAAATCGCGTCTAATATGATATAATCAGGTAAACTATCGGAATCTTTTTGATCGGGACGTAATTCTGCTGAAGGCGCTTTGGTCAGAATCGCGTGTGGTATAACTTCTCGATTGTAATAGTACTCATTCATCCACTTAGCCAATGCATACACTTCGGACTTGTACAAATCCGAAATAACCCCCAATGCCCCGTTCATATCACCATATAGTGTGCAGTACCCAACGGCATATTCGGATTTGTTGCCTGTATTTAATACTACTGCTCCAAATTTATTAGCCCACGCCATTAAAATAGATCCTCTGAGCCTACTTTGAATATTTTCCTCGGCAAGACCAAATTCCGTACCCTGAAAATATTCCGCAATACTACGGTCGAAGGCATTTAACATGTCATTAATGGGAATCTGATGACACTCTATACCCAAGGACGCCGCAAGTTGCATTGAATCGGCTACACTACCACTCGATGAATATTTAGATGGCATAGTTACGCCGACAACCGCATCAGCCCCTAATGCTTCTACAGCTAATGCAGTCACTAAAGCAGAGTCTATCCCTCCACTAAGGCCCAGACATACCTTCATTGGTAGCTCACTTTTGACAATATAGTCACGTATCCCTAAGGTTAACGCTTCAAAAATGAAGGCCTCCTCCGACTTTGCTGCCCCACTGCTACTTTGTAAAGTATTTATGCCTGGTCGATCCGTTTCTGTTTGATGTGTTTCAAGCCGAGGGCTTCGATCTTTATTAGACTCCATTTGCAGATGTTTAATATGAACCCCTTCACTATTTCTAATGCACTCCACATCAATTAAGGCTTCCTGAAATCGAGTGGCTCGATTGATTTCATTGCCCAAAGCATCTATAGCTAGGGAATCTCCATCAAAAATAAGTTCGGTTTGCGCCCCTACCTGATTTACATATAACAATGGGGATTGATATTCTTTGCAACGTCTAGCTAACATATCAGCACGCTCATTTATTTTTCCACGTGTAAATGGAGATGCCGATATGTTTACCATGATCTCCGCCCCCTGTTGATGTAACTGCTCCAAAGGATTGACATGATAGCGCATATAGGAATTTTCATTCTGCCAGATATCTTCACACACACTTACACCCCACTTAATCCCGAATAATTCTATGGGTTCAACTGAGGAAGCTGGTTCGAAATACCGCATATCATCAAATACATCATAATTAGGCAGAAGTGACTTGTGTTGAATGCCAATTAATGTGCGATTTAACACTACATAGGCTGAGTTATAACAAGGTCTTCCTTGTTGGTCATTCGGGCTAATACTACCAAATATAAGGGCCATGTCAGAACTTTGATCAATGATCGTTTCATTTGCCTGGTATATAGTCTCCCTAAACTCAGGTAGATTCAATAGATCCATAGGTGGATATCCACAAACGGCTAATTCAGGAAAAATTAACAGTTCTACGCCTTGTTCACGGGCACGCTCTATTTCTCTAAAAATACGGCTTGTATTTCCTTGAATATCACCTACGGTGGGATTCATCTGGGCTAATCTAACACGCATATATACTAGATCATGAATTTGGACAGTTTCGCTATTGGATCCATCGAATCTACTCTATTTAACCAATAACATAGATCGGCTTTGCAACTGATCATTGACTCGTAATGTATAAAAGTACACCCCTGAAGCCCAATTTTCTGCATTAATTTGGTGTTGATAGCTACCGGCAACTTTTTGCCCAAATTCTATTCTTGAGAGTTCTCGACCCATGATATCTACCACTCGAAACTCCACATTAGCTGGAGTTTGTAATTCAAAACTAATAGTTGTATTGGGATTAAAAGGGTTTGGGTAATTGGGGTGCAAAATAAAACCCATTTCCTTTTTATTGAGCTGAGATTCGGCTTCAATATTGGTTGGGGTTCCATATTGAAATCGTGTCCATACGGGATAATGGTCCGAAGTTTCACTTAAATAGTTACCTATATAATTGGGATTCTCCACACGCTGGGTTCCTGCTAACCACTCGTCCTCTAGCTCTGAACTAATAAGAATATGATCGAGCATGGAAAATCGTGAGTACGATGTGTACCCATTTTGTTCAAGTATTTTGGTAATGATGGTGTATTCAGAATCATCATCAAAATTTTTATAAGGCGAAGCTAGATTATTATAAGTGGATTGTAATATTTCGTCATTAAAATCACCCAAGACCATTACGTTAGCACTTCTGCGTTGATTATCAAGAAATACTTTTAACTGCCTTGAAGCATTTATTCGTTGATTGTAATCACTTTCTTCCCCAAATGCTTTGGCATGTAAGTTATAGATATACATTTCCCTAGTTTCCCCATTTATCGTAGCATCGATGAATAATTCCAAGGGGAATCTACCGGCAGCCCAATCGGAGTAATTCATCCCGCTGGAAATTAAGCTACTCTGATATACTTTGATGGTTTCGTCTTTATATATGTACGCGGTACGCTGAGTTTGGTCGAATGTAGCCATTATCCCACTAAAACCCTCTAAGCTTGAAACCAAACTCTCAAATAGAATTGTATTCGATATTTCCTGTAAGCCATAAAGATCGGCATCTATTGTTTCAATTAGTGTTTTGACATTCTGCATCTGGAGATTATCATCCTCCGGACCATTAGAAGGATCTCCAAACCACTCAATATTCCATGTTACCACATCGAGTGTATGATTCATGGGAATGGAATCACTTGGAAAACTAACGGCTTCTACACTTAAGTCGGAGGTGAATCTAGGCAATATCTGATAAATTCCTGCAAACTGCCCTACTACTCCAATCATTTGTATTCGCTCAGATGGACTCATAGCACCTACTAGCTCACTATCGTTATCGACTCGCATCTCAGAAGATGCTGTTGGGTCTGAAATGGTATAATTGGTATTTCCTTGAAAGGCCCCTTGATGTTCAATCATCGCATTAGGTATGCTCACGAGTTGCGCTTCTAAGCTTCCAGCATTTACCTGAGCTAAGCTGACCAACTTAGGTTCAGGTACCCTAGGCTCAACGTCCAAAATTTCAAAATTAATTGCATTATCCGTATCGGTGGCAGAAATCTGCAATAAAAAATCCGAATCCTCGCCAGCGATTGGACGAAATACATTCAGGGGACCTTCAACTACAATAGAATCTCCAATTACGGCAGACGCATGTAAGGGTTCATGATACACCGCTATTCCAGCGGTTTTGTCTTGAAGGTACAATGGCCCTCCAAATTCGTTAGCTACTGTGACGCGCCCTGCAACTCGTACTCTTGTTCCTAAACTCAAGGCTCTCGCATCCGAGATAGTCAACACATCATCTGATCCAAAAGCTTGTGCTCTAAGCGGTATAGTGAGGGTCATTTGATTGGGATCATTACTACTTACGGTAAGTTCACCTAAAAAATCGCCCACACTGGTTGGATTAAAATTCACCCTAAGCTCAGTAGTAGCTTTGAATGCTAAACTGCTGTCTTTCAAAGCATCTATCGAATAACCTACACCCATAACATTAACCGACTCAATCGTTAAGGTAGGTGTGCCTAAATTGGTTAGCCGAAGTGGAATGGACTTACTACCGCCCTCCACTGTCGGTTCAAAAGTTATTCCATTTTCTGCGGTAAGTATACTCCCATTTGCGGTAGCTTGGATAGTTTGAGTCTCACTTGCCTCTATAAAATCGGTGATAGCTACATCATCCAGGTTAATGCGTCCGTCACCAGACTGAATCCAACGAAATCGAATAGGCCCAGAAACCCCTACTTCAATCTCAAACAATTCTAAATCCGTACCCGGTGAAACGGGTTCACCTACCGAAGTCCAAGACCCACCTTGATCAGTTGAGTATGCAACTTGCAACGAGTTTCCGGTGTTTGACCCATAGTTTGCACTAACAAAACTAACTACATCCGCTCCGTCATTCTTATCAAAAAGCATGGTAATTGAGCCCGACTTACCATTTCTGCGATCCATTCGAACTCCTTGTGAACCGTTGAATTTATCGTTACCCAAACTTCCTAATAAAGCGTCATTAAAGTACCAAGTCCCAGAAGCTAAATCCACATTAGCACCCGTATAGGAAGCCTTTTCTCCGTCCTCGAAATCTTCAGTTAACTGCGCACGCAATGGGGAAACAAATACAAGTAGCAATACGGCCAAAGCTGTGACTCGCAAACTGAATGCGGCGCGAATACTTGGAGATAAAATCATAGTGTCCTTTAGTTTTTTTAAGTATGAGGTAATATACGGAGAAAGCCTTGCTAAAACTGCAAAAACCATCACTGAATTCGTTCCTAATATTAGGTTAAGAAATCGTAAAAATGCTCAATATTGGTAATCCTATGGTAATAATAGCAGGTGTTTCTTAACCATAAGGTTAAGCCAATTTTACCCCCTAGTAAACTTAGAGTAAGATTATGCTGATACTTTAATATCAATAAAAATCACACTTATGAAACGAATATTACCTATTTATATGCTTCTTGCTGCATGTTTCTTTTCCTTTACTCAAGGAACTGCTCAGTTAAGTGGTGTTTACACCGAACTTATTGGGCAATACCATACCGGACTCTTCGATGAAGGTGCGGCCGAAATTGTAGCTTTTGATGCAGCCAATCAACAACTATTCTTTACCAATGCTAACGAAAACGCTGTAGTTGTGCTTGACATTACAAATCCAGAATTACCACTACTTGTCACGACTATTGATATGTCAAGTTATGGTGGCGGGATCAATAGCGTAGCAGTATATAATGATATTGTTGCAGTAGCGGTACAAGCTGAGCCAAAAACTGACCCCGGTAAAGTGGTTTTTTTCAACACTACTGATGCTACTTATATCGCTGATGTTACTGTGGGTGCGTTGCCAGATATGGTTACCTTTACCCCTGATGGAAATTTTGCCATCACCGCCAATGAAGGAGAGCCCAACGATGACTATACCATAGATCCCGATGGTAGCGTCTCATTTATCGATATTAGCGGTGGAGTTGCCTCTGCTAGCGTTACTACTACTGATTTTTCAGTATTACCTGCCAATATAGAAAACTACAAGTCGGCTGGTATGCGCATTTTTGGACCTGGTGCTACTCCAGCTCAGGATATCGAACCTGAATACGTAGCAGTGTCACCCAATAGCCAAACAGCCTACGTTTCACTACAAGAAAATAATGCGATAGCCGTTTTTGATATAGCTACAGCTAGCTTGACAAAAATATATCCTCTTGGTTTTAAGAATCATGCACTAGCGGGAAATGAGTTAGATGCAAGTAACAAAGATGATATGATTAATATCACCAACTGGCCGGTTAAAGGTTTATACCTACCAGATGCTATAAAAGCAGTAGATATTGATGGTAAAACCTACATCATTTCTGCAAACGAAGGTGATTCTAGAGACTATGACGGCTTCAGTGAGGAGGCCAGAATAAAAGACTTCCGATTAAACCCAGATATTTTTACCGATGGCGACCTTCAGGAAGACGAACATTTGGGTCGTCTAAAAACCACTATAACCATGGGTATGAATACCGATCACCTTTATTTTCTCATGGAAGCAGACTCTGCCCAAGAAGTAAGCGGTGGAGATAACCGAGGAGCTGGTGAAGGCGAATTCATGTACGATGTGGACACGCAAGTCTTGACCTTTGAAATGACCTTTGAGGGCTTGGATTTCACAAGTTTCAATGGAGGTACATTTTTAACGGTCGATGATGCCACTGATGACGTCACCGCCATGCACTTTCATAACGCGGTTTCAGGAGAAAATGGTGGCGTGGTATTTGATATACTAGGCGATGCAGAAACTCAAGTTATTACAGATACATTAGGAATCACCACCGTTACAGGCACATGGAACGTGACCTCTGACGGCATTATTTCGGAAATGCAAGCAGCCTTATTTGAACAAGAAATTTCATTATATGTGAATGTTCATACGACTGCTCAACCTGCAGGGGCAATACGTGGCCAATGGTTTGCTGACCCTATGTTTGATGAGCTTTACTCATATGGGGCACGCTCGTTCACCATTTGGGATGCTGCAACAGGGGCTCAAGTTTATGATAGTGGTGCAGAATTTGAAGAGATCACCGCTCTAATGAACCCTTTGAACTTCAACTCTACAAACTCAGAAAATGACTCTTTCGACGATCGTTCTGACGATAAAGGACCTGAGCCTGAAGGATTAAGCATACATACACTTAATGGTCGAACTTATGCATTCATCACCTTAGAACGTATTGGTGGAATTATGATGTACGATATTACCGATCCTACCGATGCAGAGTTCGTGCATTACAGCAATGACAGAAACTTCGATGTCGCCTTCGACGAAGATGATAACAACACAGCAGAAATCCTAGAATCAGTGGTTTCAGCTGCCCCAGAAGATGTGCTTATAATTGACCAAGGAGCTAACTACTCAGGTCTACCACTTATGGTATCAAGTAATGAGGTTACAGGCTCAATTACGATAAATAAACTTATTCCACCCAGTAATGCAGGTTCTCTGTTTATTTCCGAATATGCCGAAGGAGGTGGTAATAACAAATATTTAGAGATCTATAACCCAACAGACGCTGCCATTAGTTTAGATGGATACGCTATTGCTTCTGTGGGAAATTCACCTACGGTTGCAGGTGAAAATGAGTTTTTCGAAGCCCTCGATGCCTCAAAAACGATTGAAGCAAAAGGTACATATGTTTGGATGAACCCAAACAGTGTGGATTCTTTAAAGGAAAAAGCAGATGAACTTGGAAATGCGTTTTTCAATGGTAATGATGCCTATGCTTTAGTTTATGGTACGGATGAGAGTTTTGAAATACTGGACATGTTAGGTTCATTCCTTGCGGATGATTACTGGGACGTAGCTGGTGTAGAGGAAGGATTGAAGGATCACACGATCATCCGTAAGCCAGGTATTAATCGCGGCAATCCAGCTCCTCTTGGTTCTTTTGGAACCGATGCTGATGATTCCGAATGGATTGTGCTAGAAAAAGACGATTACACTGATTTGGGTATTCACACCTTTGATAATGTATTTAGTTTAGCACTACTTCATAACAATGATGGGGAATCACAATTGATTAACCTTGGCGGTGACTTAGAGGACTTTGGTGGTGTGGCTCGCTTTGCTACTAAACTGCAACAAACTCGTGCTATGCATGAATTAGCAGGTCGTGGGGTTTTATTCCTATCTTCTGGAGATAACTTCTTAGCAGGCCCTGAGTACACTGTTGGAGTCAACAATGATGTATTCTACGATGCCGTAGCCGTTGACTATCTTGGGTATGATGCACTTGCATTTGGTAATCATGACTTCGATTTCGGACCAGATTTAGCGGCTGAATTCGCTGATCAAATAAACAGTACCTTTATATCTGCCAACTTAGACTTTACCGAAAATGCTGCATTGAATGCACTGGTCGAATCAGGTAAAATCACCTCCTCTTCCGTATTCGATGTACAAGGGCAACAAGTAGGTGTTATTGGTGCAACCACACCAAATCTACCATTTATTTCCTCTCCAGGTAAGGTTAAGGTTCTTCAAAATGTTGCGGAGCTTGTGCAAGCAGAAATCGATGCATTAGAAGCGAACGGCGTCAACAAAATAATCCTGATTTCTCATTTGCAGGGCGTTGATGAAGACTTTACTCTAGCTGCTCAACTTTCTGGATTAGACGTTATGATTGCTGGTGGTGGTGATGAGTTACTAAGTAATGAAGGTAATCTTCTAATACCTGGAGATGAATCCAAGTTGTACGGTGATTATCCACAAATTGTGACCGATGCCGACAATAAAGAAGTACCTATCGTAACCACCCTAGGTAATTATTCCTATCTGGGTAACTTAGTGGTTGATTTTAACGAAGCGGGAGAATTAGTCTCTATTCATGATTCTTCGAACCCTATTCGTATAGCTAGCCGAGCTTATGCCGACGGTGTTGCTGCCGATCCATTCTTAACCTTAGAAGTGGTTGAGCCAGTAAGTAATGGTTTGGTTGATTTGGAAGAAAATATAATTGCAACTTCTGAAGTACTTTTAGATGCAGAAGCAGATGATTTACGTTCTAAAGAAACCAACCAAGGTAATATGATTGCAGATGCCTTTTTATGGCAAGCAGGAGAGTTAGCAGAATCATTTGGTGCTCCAGTACCTGAAGTTGCCTTATCAAATGGAGGCGGAATACGTAATAATGACATTCCAGCTGGAGATATAACTGAGTTAGATACCTTTGATATGCTTCCCTTCCTAAACTTTGTGAGTGTTGTAGAAGGTTTAACTCCAGATCGTTTCAAAGTAATGATGGAAAACGCCGTTTCACGCATTGTACTAGACGAAAATGGAGATCCACAACGTCAAGGAGGTGGTACAGGTCGTTTTGCACAAATTGCCGGTTTTAGCATAGAATATGATGCTACTGCAACACCTTTAGCCTTTGGTGAAAATGGCGAGGTTTCAACTCCAGGAGAGCGTATTATCACGATCCGACTAGATGATGGTCGATATATCGTAAGAAATGGAATGGTTGTTCCTGATGCACCTGTAGTGAATCTAGCCACTGCTGACTTCACAGCGAAAGGTGGAGATCAATATCCAACAGCGGACCTGCCCCTCACCCTATTAGGCGTGACCTATCAGCAGGCTCTATACAATTACATAACTGCAACCAATGCCGAGGGTGGTTTAGAAGGGCTAATATCCTCTGAACAGTATCCTGAAGGTGGTGAAGGACGTATCCGCGTACTAAATTTCAGCTCTATTGCAGATGCGCGTGTTGCCGAGCTTGGATCAGAACTAACAATTGTAGGTCAAGTTATCCGTCCAAGTGGTCGAATAAGCCGAATAGTAGATGCTACAGGTGGTATATCGATTTATGCACCATCTGGAGAATATCGTGATTCGTTGGAAAGTGGGTTCATACGTGAAGGCGATCTTGTTCGAATTACGGCAGAAGCAGCTTTCTTCCGAGGCTTAAATCAAATGTCCAATGTAGTCGGATTCGATGTGTTAGCCAGAGACCTACCGCTAGTAAAGCCAAGTGTAGTAACTTTAGAGGAGATTGCTAGCAATGGTGAACTTTTTGAAAGTACTCTAATCGCCGTAAAAGGGGTGGAAATAGTGACAGAAGATACCGTTTTTCAGTCAAGTACAACGTACACCCTAGCTGGCGAAAGCGGAGTCTCTTTGCGTATTCAAAGCTCAAGCAGTGGAGAATCTGCAGATGTAATCGGGACGCCCATCCCTGCAGGACCGTTCACTTTTGTGGGTACTTTAGGTCAATTTGATTCTTCTGATCCTTATGATAGTGGATACCAATTACTACCCGTACTACAGAGTGATGTGAGAAGCAGTTACATCTTATCTTTGCTTCACAACAACGATGGTGAATCCCAATTAGTGAATCTAGGGGGCAATTTATCTGACTTTGGTGGAGTGGCTCGTTTTAAAACTCTTGTTGACCAAGTACGTGATCGTGAGCATGAAATGGGTAGGGATGTATTGATGCTTTCTTCTGGTGATAACTTCCTTGCTGGACCTGAATTCACCGTTGGACTAAACGATACCACCTCCTATGATGCTATTGCACTAAATGCTATTGGTTATGATGCTATTGCATTGGGTAATCATGACTTCGACTTCGGTCCTGATTTTACCGCATTCTTTGCCGATCAAATCGAGAGTATCTTTTTAAGTGCCAACTTAGACTTTTCGGCTAACGAAAGCCTAAATGAACTGGTTACTGAAGGGAAAATCGCCAGTAGTGCTATTTTTGAAATGGAACTTGAGCGTATTGGTGTTATTGGTGCTATTACTCCAAACTTGAATGCCATTTCAAGCCCAGGTAATGTAACTGTCGATATCAATGTGAAAGATGCCATTCAAGCTGAAATTGACGCATTAGAAGCGGAAGGAGTGAATAAAATCGTCCTCATTTCCCACTTACAAGGAATCAAGGATGATTCGCTAATGGCTTCTCAGTTAAGTGGATTGGATGTGATGATTGCTGGTGGTGGTGATGAACTTCTTGCAAATGAAGGAGATGCTCTTATCCCCGGTGACGAAAGTGATGTTTATTCAGGTTATCCAATTTTTGCTGAAAATGCCGATGGAGAGCTAATTCCTATCGTAACCACTCGTGGTAACTACAGTTACTTAGGTAAATTGAGCGTTGAATTTGACGCTGAAGGAAAGGTGTCTAACATACTCGATGAATCAGGCCCAATTCGAGTTGCAGGAACTACCTCCCCCGATGGCGTCATGGAAGATCCTATGCTTAAAGAAATGGTAGTAGACCCTGTAGTAGAAGGATTATCTGGACTAGCATCTAATGTAATTGCTCAGTCAGATGTTGACATGGACGCAAGACGTTCTCAAATTCGTTCTAAAGAGACCAACCAAGGAAATCTGATTGCAGATGCTTTCCTTTGGAGTGCTAACTCATTAGCCTCTGAGTTTGGCGTAGGCGAAGCTCAGGTTGCTATAGCTAATGGTGGTGGAATTCGGAACGACTATGTCCTTAGTGCAGGTCCAATTACCGAGCTTAACACATTTGAAATGTTACCGTTCTTAAACTTCATTTCAATTGTAGAAGGAGTAACTCCTGAACGATTTAAAGAAATAATGGAGAACTCTGTATCGCGAATAAGCTTAGAAGGCGGTGAGGCCGTTGCTTCTGGTAGTGGTACCGGGCGATATGCACAATTTGCTGGTTTCACCATGGAATTCAACCCTACTTTAGATGCGTTACAGTACAATATTGAAGATGGGTCCATAACACAGCCTGGCAACAAGGTGTTATCTATTACCCTCAATGATGGTACAAAAATCATCGAACAAGGCGTCGTAGTTGATGGTGCTCCTACTGTCAATCTTGCTACTGCGGACTTTACCGCACGTGGTGGTGATGAGTATCCATTGGGTGATTTACCGTTGACTTTATTAGGCCTGACCTACCAACAAGCACTTTATAGCTATTTAGTGACACCTACGGAGTTTGGTGGTCTTGGTGGTAATGTTTCAGCAAGTCAATACCCAGCAGGCGGTGAGGGTAGAATCAGAATAACTGATGCCTTACCTATTGCTAATGAGAACAAAGATATCGCAGGTATACCAAATATATATGCGTTACAACAAAATTACCCTAACCCGTTCAACCCAACTACTCAGATTAGCTTCAGTTTACCTAAAGCATCTGAAGTACAATTGAATGTATACAACATGTTAGGACAAAAAGTAGCGTCTGTAATGCAACAGCGGCTCGATGCGGGGTATCATACCGTACAATTCGATGCTGCCAATCTTGCTAGTGGTATGTATATCTATCGCTTACAAGCTGGATCCTTCATAAGCACCAAAAAGATGATGCTTATTAAATAATCCACATGCCCTCTATTGGGGATAAAAATATAGCCCGTGCTCATTGAGTACGGGCTTTTTTTATTAAAGAAGAATGTTAAAAATAGAAACCTACTGATTTAGATCCACTATGCTACACCAAACTGGGTGTCATTTACTCAACGCAGGCCATTTGGCAAACCTTTACAAATTCTACTTACTGCGTCATGGCTATGCAAACTTTCAAAATGGGCACATCGAACAACAAAATCTCTAATTGAATTATAACTATCTAACTCTTGGTATAGTAATCTTGCCGCATCCTCTACAAATTTTTGATAAGCTCCATTCAATTCAGCAAATGCTTGCTCATCTTCTCGTTTAACCAT
>CALKOA010000032.1 GCA_938091655.1 uncultured Balneolaceae bacterium
TTTTTCGCTTGCTTAAGACTCTCTTCACCCAAAGCTAACACGGCTGCTTTAGCCTGTTCCATGGGTGCTTTATACCACCCTGCAGCAGCTTTTGCGTGACCACCCCCGTTTATTTTTCTGGCCCATCCATTTACATCCAACGAAGATCGGGATCGCAAACTGACTTTAACCCGATCCGCATCTTCCCTAAATAACACACAGCCCATAACCCCTTCCAAACTCAATGGATATTTAACAAACCCTTCGGTGTCGCTAGGTCCTGTGCCGGTGGCTTCAAACATGGCTTGAGTGACCGTAATACTGGCAATCCGGCCGTCTAAATGAGTTTCAATCGTATTTAATGCGTTACCCAACAGTGCGATTTGCCCCGGACTTTTGTTGGCATAAAGGGCGTCCATTATTTCATTAGGACGGAATCCACCACGAGATAACAAATCCGAGGCGGCGGTTAAGGTAGCTGGGGTAACACTCTCAAACTGAAAAGATCCGGTATCGGTGACTAACCCCGTGTACAAAGCTTTACAGGCGTTAGGAATTAATTGGTTGGGCTCATGAGCCTGATATAATCCGTAGATTAATTCACAGGTAGAAGAAGCCTCAGGCACCGATATCATATCCGTAAAAATATCACTGGGCTCGGGATGATGGTCAATCATATACAGAGGTATGTTAGCTTCGGCTAAGCTCTCAGCCAACTCTCCAAATCGTGAAAGCTGATTCCCATCAACAAATAAAACCGCATCTACATCCAAAAGATCCGCCGGTGTTGGGGATTCCACTGGGAATAAATCCACTAACCAGCGTAGATTTTCTGGGGACGAGTCCTGATTGAAGGCGCGTACCTGCACCCCATTTTGTTCTAACCAAAGGCAGACACCCACTTGAGACCCTAAACAATCTCCATCTGGACGAATGTGTGAAAAAACTGCTATTTTGCTGTGTGAAAGTAGCTGTGCTACTAAGTTGGTATACATAAGCGAACATTAATCTGGTAAAGGCTGCTATTCAAGTTTAACTTCGAATAACGCTTTGCTTTAATATATTAGTATTCCCGCCAACTTCCCACGTTCTCACCTATCATTACCATCTATGCATGCATTGATTATCGCAGGAGGCACTCCTCCAAAGAAAAAACTATTAGAACAAGAAATGGCTCAAGCTCAAATTCATATTGGTGCAGATAGCGGGGGACATGTCTACTTGGGTTATGGACATAGACCCGATATTGTGGTCGGTGACCTCGATAGCTTTGTGTATACTCGGCATAAAGGTATCAAGCTCTTGGAACTACCCGATCAAGAGACCAATGACCTAGAGAAAAGTCTAGCATATGCACTCGAAAAAGGCGCCAAAACCGCATGTATTCTTGGGGCCACAGGTAAACGATTTGACCATAGCCTTAAAAACCTTTCGGTGCTTCTCCGTTACCAAGAGCAATATGAGGATATTCGATTTAAAGACAATCATGGGGAGCTTTTCTTGGTGCGCTCACCGTATACACCCAAGCTGGCGGTGGGTACAGAGATTTCTTTTTTTCCCGTGCATTCACCCATTAAAAACTTTAGTTCCAATGGAGTAAAATATCCGCTACAAAATTCAGCATTAGCCATGGGGATACAAGACGGAACATCCAACGAAATCACCTCAGAAGAGGCAGTTATACATTTTGACGGCATCCTTGGGGTTTATATTATTAAACCTATTCAATAACATTTATCGTAGCTATGCATCATCAACACCGCAATAAACTATACTCTCTTTTTTCACAAACCCAACAATCGATCATCTTTTTGGAGGGCGCTAAGGTCATGTACCGCTACCAAACCGATTATGAATTCGCATTTCGTCAAGAGTCTAATTTTTGGTATGTAAGCGGAGTTAACGAACCAGATTGTGCGGCAATACTGGATATTGATTCAAAGGAATTTCATTTATTTGTACCCAAAAGAGATGCGCAGTACGCTGTTTGGCATGGCTATGTTAAAAGTTTGGATCAATATCATACCGAGTATGCACCCGACCATGTACACTACATCGATGAGCTACCCGAGGTGATAAAAAAAATACAGCCCTCCATGGTTTTTTGCGTAGATCCAGCTTCGGAGAAGCAGTTTCGTTCGCATCAACCTGAGATACCTACTAATTCTGAGGCCCTAATCGAAGCCTTGACCGATGCTAGGGTTATCAAGACCGAAGACGAACTCGTCTGCTTACGAGAGGCTAGCCAGGTGAATAATGAGGCCTATGAGCGAGTAATAAGACATTGGAAACCAGGTATGTATGAGTATCAGGCTAAGGCGATCTTCACCGAGGTGCAGATGTCACATGGGCTGCAGCAAGATGCCTATAATGGTATCTATGCCTCAGGACCCAATTCCGCCATTTTACACTATGTTTCAAATACACGAAAAACCCAAGATGGAGAGCTTTTTCTAATAGATGCAGGGTTTGAATACAAGGGCTATGCGTCGGATTTCAGTCGTACTTTCCCCGTAAATGGGCGATTTACGAGCGATCAAGCAGGGGTGTACGATGCTGTGTTAACGGCCCAAAAACAGGTCATTGAAGCCATTAAACCCGGAGTACGAATGGAAGATTTACATATGATGGCGGCCCGCACTATGATGGAAGGACTACTCAGAATGGGTATCATAAAAGGTTCACTGGATGATATAATGGAAGCCAATATTTTTGCTCTGTTTTTCCCGCATGGTTTAGGGCATTTTTTGGGCTTGGATACTCATGATGTTGGGGGATACCCGAAAGGGGTGGAACGAATTGATCGTCCAGGAATTTTTTACTTACGGGCGCGGCGGGAATTAGAGGCCGGTATGGTCATAACCATTGAGCCGGGGATCTATTTTGTTCCTGCAGTATTAGAGCCTGCGCTTCAGGATCCTACTAAACGTATGTTTTTGAACGCCGAAAAAGTTCATCAATTCATGGGCTTTGGTGGCATACGTATTGAAGATGACATCGTAGTCACTGAAAACGGCTATGAAAACCTAACTCATATTGCCAAGGAACGAGACGAAATTGAACGACTCATGAATAGCTAGCTTTGGCCTTCAAATCGTCCCGCTTTTTTGTACCTTTATCCTATGTCTAATTCCTACCGAGCCCTTACCAGAAAATACCGCCCTCAAAGCTTTGAAGACATTGTT
>CALKOA010000033.1 GCA_938091655.1 uncultured Balneolaceae bacterium
GGTGTTTCTCCCAAACTATTCCACCCACCTGGGCTCGAAAGGGCGTACCAGCCTGTTTGGGCGCCACCAATACCAACGGTACCTGCCGGAATACGCTTTCGAGGCGCATCCAATCGGGGTAATGACAATGCGGATTCTAATCCATCCAAAAAGGTAAATCCTGGCAAAAAACCCATGGCGGCAACCCAATATTCCCCGCGACTATGTTGCTGAATAAATTCGTCTTTGCTAAATCCACTAAGGTCCTCGATCCTGGGCCAATCTAGCCCTTTATCGTAACAAACGGGCAGTTCGAATACCTGTGCTGGGTTGCTTGCCAGTTCGTTTGCCTTAACCGGAGCGTTTGTCAATTCCTTCTTCAATTCTCTTTTCAGTTCCTCCCAAAGCTGCTCTATGGGCAGTAGTGTTGGATCGAAACGGATCCCCATAGACACGTAAGCTGGAGCCCATTCTACGCTGTTTACCCAATCCGATGATTGCTGAACAAGATTCCGTTTTAAGCCTAAAAAACAGCTTAAGCAGCGCTGCCTGAATGCTCCATTAACCCGGCTAGAATAACCCGCAGCCAGTACTGGATCCTGATAAACTACTTCATGATCTACTGCTTCAACAAGCAGTACGTCTTCGGTCAATGCATATGCACGAAAACCATGCAGCCCCCAATCCGTTGGGCTTGGAAGCTGCCAGTTTTCTATGAGCAAGGGCGTACCTCAACATCTAACTCTTTCATGCTACGGGCGATGAGCTTGGCCATTTCAACGGCCCCAGGAGTGTCGCTATGCAGGCAAATACTTTGGACTTTTAGCGATCGCGAAATTCCATCGACACACCGAACTTGCCCACGGAGTACCATCTCTAGCACCTGTGCCAACACAAGGGAAGGATCGGAATACACAGCTCCCTCCTTTGACCGGGATCGAAGGGTCAGATTAGGATTGTAAGCACGATCAGCAAATGCCTCTGCGCAAAATCCGCTCCCTAACTTCACATCAAAGGCCCAAAACGCGTTGGTCTCTTCCGAACCAGATTCATCTTCCGACTTGGAATTGTCTGTCTCACGCTCGTTTGAGCGTCCTTCATCGACACTCATAATGTCCAAACCCAATCCTTTCGCCATCTCAGATTCAGAAAGACCGTAGACCAACATATCGTCATCCCAACTTCGAAATAAGATCCACAGTTTTTCAGCCCAACTATCATACTTACTCGCCATGTTGTATAAAGCCCCATGCGGTTTAATGTGATGTAATTCCACGCCAACCTCACGAGCTAAAAGTCGCCCAAAATCTAACTGATTATAGAGCGACTCAGCCACCTCATCCGTCCATGGCTTTTCTACCCTTCCGAACCCTTCCCGGTCAGGGATAGAAGGATGTAAGCCAATGGCTAGACCTAAGGATGCCGCATACTCCATGGTAGTTCGAATCGAATGGCCATCTCCACGATGCCCTCCACATGCAATATTTACAGAAGAAACGAAGGGCATAATTTCCCGATCTCGAAGCTGTTGTTCTGGACGCGGATCTAACGCATCCCATTCACCTAAATCACAGTTTATATCGATATGTGTTTTTCTCTCTTTTGACATGTTACCCACTCTTTTTATGTATAATTTTTGTTTATGTAGTGTTTCCCATACGTTGTTATAAACAGGTCTCGTTTACATGAACCAGTAGCTCAACGTAACTGCCAAGCTAAAAGTCGCTAATCTTTGTTACATATAATTAACAATTTAGCGCTAAACATCCCAATTTATTTTACAGTTTTTTTAAAAAGACTCAAAACCTCTCTTACGATCTATCCACCAAACACACTCCATAAACTTCTGGCAGCGATCAAAACGGTCACAAATACCACACCACCACCAAGCACACGAACCCACTGCGAGTTTGCATAATCGCCCATAATTTGTTCGGAACTGGTTAACCACCAGAGTACACCCGCTAATAATGGAAGCAGTACTCCGTTGGCTACCTGCGCAAATTGAATGACCCCAATGGGGCTAAAACCGGACATGGCCGAAAGGACTCCTATGCCTAAAATACTCATCCAAACCGCTCGAAAGCGCCGGTCTTGAAGTCCGTCTGGCCAACCCATAATCCCTTTCACCGCGTAAGCAGTGGCTAGTGGCGCCGTAATGGCCGATGATATTCCAGCTGCAAATAATCCGAGTCCCAGCACAAAAGGAGCCCAAGCGCCCAATAAGGGTTCCAAAGCCTGCGCCATATCCATGACCGAACGGATCCCTGTGCCTTGAACATTGGCCGCGCTGGTAATGACAATACTCATCGAAATAATCCCCCCAATAATAATCGCCGTAGCATTTTCGCGGCGTAGGTCAGGCAACTGCTCGGGCCCCGCATAGCGCTCTTGCACCACCGACGCGTGTAAAAACAAGTTATAAGGCACCACGGTTGTTCCCACCAGCCCCACCACCAACAGCCATTCCCCGGCTGGAATATTGGGTGTTACGAATCCGCGAAGCACCTCAGACCAGTCCGGACTACTCATAACCATAGTAGTCAAAAACACTACGCTCATGAGCCCAACCAGACTCACCAATACCCGCTCAATCACTTTAAAACGACCACGATATAACACGGTAAATGCAAAAGCGCCCATGATAAAAGGGAGTATAATATTGAGCCCAGAGCCAATTCTAGGGGATGCATGAGTAAACCAAGCCTGAATCCCCAAGACTGCGCCTGATAAATTACCTCCCTCATAAGCAGCGTTGCCCACCACAATGGCCGAAAACACCAACGCCAGCGCGCCAAATCGGGCCAGCCCCTGCGGCAAGCGTTCGCGCAGCGCCTCACCCATACCAAGGCGGGTCACCACACCGAGGCGGGCGGACATTTCCTGCAGAACCACCGTGGCCACCACTGAAAAAACAAGCGCCCAAAGTAGCGCCGATCCCGTTCGCACCCCAACTATTGTGCACATAGTTACCGTGCCAGGGCCAATAAAAGCGGCTGTAACCATGGTACTTGGACCAAAATAACGACGCCAAGTTTGCCTCATTCCCAATACCTCCAACTCCTTAAAATTAACACTATAGAATACT
>CALKOA010000034.1 GCA_938091655.1 uncultured Balneolaceae bacterium
TCTTTTATTTATGACTAAAAGGTGGTAGCTTTTGTTACTGTTTAATTAATATAAACACCATTGAAAATTGTTATAATCGGTGCGGGTGAAATTGGATATGACTTAGCAAGTGTGCTATCCAAAGAAAAACATGATGTTACCATACTTGACCGAAATCGGGAATGCCTTCAAAAAGCTGCCGATACACTGGATGTTTTGACCGTAGAAGGCAATGCTACTTCTGCAAATGACCTAGTAAAAGCTCGCGTTGGAGAAGCAAATATGTTAATTGCCGTTACTAGTGTGGATGAAGTCAATATGATTTCGGCAATGATGGGCAAACGTCTGGGGTGTGCCACCGTAATTGCGAGAGTTCGCAGTGATGAATTCTCACAAGTGAATGCCCCCCTTTCTCCCAATGACCTAGATATTGATGTAATGATTCATCCTGAATTAAGTGCTGCCAAAGAAATCGCTCACTTGTTAAAACGTTCAGCTGCCAGTGATGTGATTAATCTAGCAGAAAATCGAATGCAATTGGTTGGAATTCGCTTAGACAAGCAGTCACCATTATTAGGCAAGAGCTTAATTGAATACGCTCAAGCCTATTCAAATACAATATTTCGGGTTGTTGCTATTGGTAGACGGGGGCTAACACTCATACCAAGTGGTTCGGTTAGAATGCAAGCGTATGATCAGATATTTGTATTAGCAAAGACTGAGGATATACCTGGCCTCATTATTAGTACTGGGAAAGAAGAAACAGAACTTAGCCGCATTATGATAGCTGGCGGATCAGCCATTGGTAGGATGATTGCTCGCCTGTTGTGTATGGATGAGCGAAAGAGATGGAGTGTCAAACTAATTGAACCCAATTTTGACCAGGCTAATGAACTAGCTGTTGAACTAAAGAATGCCATGGTGTTGCATGGAAATCCTACAGATCCAGATTTATTAGCCACAGAGGGTATAAGTGAAATGGATGCTTTTGTAGCCGTGACAGATGATGAGGAATCAAATATTATTTCCTGTCTCATG
Organism: uncultured Balneolaceae bacterium; assembly: GCA_938091655.1. Lineage (GTDB taxonomy): Bacteria > Bacteroidota > Rhodothermia > Balneolales > Balneolaceae > UBA1275. The sequence goes on from CALKOA010000034.1 coordinate 1,018, forward strand.
GCAAAACACTTAGAAGTAAAAAAAACAGTTGCACTAGTATCAAAACCAGATTTTATTCCCCTTAGTCAAACGATTGGTTTAGATGCAGTAATTAACAAGAAAGTAGCCGCTTCTAATGAAATCCATCGTTATGTCCGAAAAGGAAAAGTTATTTCGGTTACTGAATTAAGGGGCATCAAAGCAGAAGTAATTGAACTACAGGCAGGTAATGGGTCTAAAATCACCAAGAAACCGTTAAATAATTTACGCTTACCTGATGGCTGTGTTATCGGCGGAGTGTTGCACGATGGTAAGGTAGAGATTGCAACCGGAGTCACGCATATAGAAACGGGTGACCGAGTGATGGTTTTTTGTTTACCGGAAGCGGTCGATAAAGTAAGTCAACTATTTCAATAGGATCATGCCAAATAGTCCTATATCCAGTTTGAATCGCCCAAAAATTGATTTTTTGGTTGTTTTAGGTATTCTAGGAGCCTTCATTTTCTTTTTAGGTTTCGCCCTACTCTTACCTGTTGGTATCGATTTAATCTACGCAGAGAATACATGGCACAGTTTTCTTATTTCAGCAGCTATCGCGTTCATCGCAGGCGGAATACTTTGGTGGCTCTTTAAACCTACCGAAGAAATTCGAATTAGGGAAGGTTTCATGGTAGTCGCTTTAACGTGGATTACACTATCGTTAGTTGGGGCTTTACCCTTTGTCATATCAGGCATATTACCCTCCTACACCGATGCCGTATTTGAAACAATGAGCGGACTCACTACTACAGGATCAACCATTTTGGGTGGTACAACCTCAACTGGTTTTCAAAATCCAGAAATAGAATCTCTGCCACATAGCTTTCTATTTTGGCGCTCACTAGCTCAATGGCTTGGTGGTATGGGAATCATTGTACTATCATTGGCCATTTTACCTCTACTCGGTATTGGAGGTATGCAGCTTTTTCAAGCTGAATCTCCTGGACCTACCGCGGATAAACTAACTCCTAGAGTACAAGAAACAGCAAAATTATTATGGGTGGTTTATCTTGCATTAACTGCCCTCGAATTTATGCTATTATGGTTACACCCCTCTATGAATTGGTTCGATGCATTGAATCATGCTTTTACTTCTCTAGCAAGCGGTGGATTTTCTACCAAAAATGCTAGTATAGCAGCATTTGATTCTGTTTACATCGATGTAATCATCACGTTGTTTATGTTTTTATCTGGCGTAAATTTTGCCATGCATTTCCGCCTATTCAAAGGTGACTTGGGTACATTTTTTAATAATAGAGAGACGCGCTTTTATACTATAGTCACCGGTATCGGTATTTTAATAATTACTTTTTCACTATGGTATTTTGATGGTCGTACCTTATTAGAGGCTCTTCGATATGGTAGCTTTCAAGTAGTTGCTATAATTACGACAACAGGATTTGTTACAGACGATTACGAACTATGGTATACCTTTGGAGCATCAGTGCTGTTATTATTCTTTTTTACCGGAGCTAGTGCTGGATCAACAAGTGGTGGTTTAAAAATGGTTAGATGGATGATACTGATTAGAAACCTCGGACGTGAAATTAAACAAATTATTCACCCAAGGGCTATTATACCTATTCGTATAGGTGATCACGTAATTGAACCAAGTATTCAACGCACTGTACTGAGTTTTTTTATTCTATATATCGTACTTTTTGGCTTTGGAGTCATATTGATAAGCCTTTTTGGCTATGACTTAATATCCAGTATCGGAGCGAGTATTTCTGCTTTAGGTAATGTTGGTCCAGCTTGGGGTGAATTCGGTCCAACGGATAATTTTGCCCCGTTGCCTTATGCCGCAAAATGGGTTCTAATCATTTTCATGATGATTGGTCGATTAGAATTGTTTACGGTAATCATATTATTTTCTCCTTCTTTTTGGAAACAATAATAGTTCAACAAGCCCCATCAACCAGAAGCTAGATCTTACCCTTTAGCTCTAACCACTGCAGCAGAGCTGGTAAAAAAGTCAGCGATGTTACTAAGGTCATACCAATACCCAGTACCGCCATAATTCCCAACGATTGCAAACCTGGGTGAGCCGTAAATAGCAAGCCTGCAAAACCTAGCATCGTGGTGAACGAACCCATGGTTATGTGTTGCCCTGTACTAGCTAACACCACGGCTAAGCGTCCTTTACCTTCTTCTCTGTATCGGTAGGCTAAGTGAACTCCGCTATCTTCACCTATACCTAGGATAGCAGGTAGTACCACCAAATTATAAAAATTAAACTGAAATCCAGTAAGTAACATTATTCCAAATAGAAATAACAATCCAATCATCAAAGGTAACATGGCTATAATAGTCCATTTTATGGATCTAAAGGTGAAGAGCATAAATAGAAAAACGATTACAAAAGTTGCTCCTACCATATAAGGACTTTCTGAACGCATTAAATCCAACATGGATGCAGCTACAATACTTGTACTTGCGGCATATTTTGTTGTTCCATTGGGTAAAACTATTTCAGATACATCATCTTTAAAGGCAATCGACTGCTTCCCATCAGATAATCCAACCGAAGGGTATACGATTACAAATCGACCTATTTCACCATCTTTAGATACAAATTGGGCTTGTAGATAGTCAGGGACTTGCTCAATAGTTAGTGCAGTAGTAGTTTGTGACGCTCTACGTAATCGTTCAAAATCATCCGAAGTCTCATTAATCAATAAAGGGTCTGCTAGCAGCTCACGTATGTAGGTTATTTTCTGAAGTTTATCTTCTTTATCTCGCTCACTTAAAGGAAAACGCTCTTGTAAAGCTTCAATACTTGCAATGGTTGGGCTTAAACTATCGATGTTAGCTCGTTGCCGTAAGACCTCTAATAATTGCTGAACCTGTTTGTCATCATCCGCAATAACATAGGCAGGGTTTCTCTTAGTACCTGTACTGACCTGTCCAGAAAGCTTACTAAACTCTTCGTATTTGGGAAAACGAGGCTCTAATTTACCAAAATCATATTGAAACCGTAGATCTCCTGCATTCCATAATACAACCCCTGCTATCACAATCCCCAATACCACCATACTTTTGTAAAACGGGAAAATTCGTGTTGAATACACCTTTTTTTCCTTACGTTTAGAAAACAATATTAAGTTATACCTCTCCAGAATTATTAAAATTGAGGGGAGTAAATACAGCATGGCTAATAATGCGAAAAGTATTCCCACCCCTGAAATAAATCCAAACTCAGAGAACCCTCTAAAATCAGCCACAATTAATACGAACAATGCGGCTGCGGTAGTTAATGCGCTCACAATAATGGCTTCACCTGTGGTCTCATGGGTCGTTAGTATAGCCTGTTCAACACCCAATCCTTCTGAGCGTAATTCAATATATCGGGCGTAATAATGAATACCATAGTCAATACCAAGGCCAAAAAGAATGACAAATAAAACAGAGGTCATTGTATTTAACATTCCCAGCACAAAGTAGGTCAAGCCAAATGTCCACAATAAACTACTAATCAGTGGAACACCTATAATTAACACAGGTAATGGCATTCTTATCAAATGAGCTATAAAACTATGTTCATTATCCTCTCCTTTACGGTAATGCATATACTTCTTCAGAAAAAAGTATAGCATAACCAATAAAATCACACTACTTATTCCAGAAACGAAACTACCTAACACATCTCTCATAATAGATGTCAATTCTTCTAAATGTCGCTGCAACCTTCCCCCATAAAAAACCTGCATTTGAGCATCATAGTCCTTTGGTTTCATATCAAGTAATAAGCTGTCATACGCAGCAAACATATCTTCCAGAAATTGTATATCACTCTTAGAGCCTGTAGGATAGAAATTCAGTACCATAATGGTACTATCTTCATTAACCGGATATTCAGATGGTACGATAGACTCGTAGGAAACCTTAAAATCTTCGATATCGGTTTTTTCCTCTTGAAGATCATCCTCAAAACCTAAATCAAAGTAAAAGGGATTCGCTTCTTCTTTAGCCTGTTTAATTTCATCTTCTAACCACCCTGTCAAATCGTCTAATTCTTTGTCACTTGCCAAATAAAGAGCGTTGTCCTGTATAAAATCAGTATCCTTGGTGTACTCTACCCTTTCGAAATAGCCATCATTGTAGCGAGGATAAAAAAGGGCCAAACTCCTAGGGATAAGAGCTTCTGCAAACCGTTTGTTTGCTTGAAAATCGGGGCTCTTAATCACCACCTGCATAGCCGTTTCCCCACCTACCATATCCTTAAGTTCATTTAATGCCTGAACATTGGGGTGATTTTTTGGTAATAAACTAGCTAAGTCGGTATCTACCTTTAATTGTAGTGCAAAATATCCACCTAATGCAGCAAGTATGAATGCCCCAATCAAAACCTTAAATGGGTGATGAATATTAACTTTGAGTAAGGGAGAAAGCCAATTGAGAATAAATTTCATTCGCTAAAGGTACGAAATTCGGGATTAAATTAGTGTTTGTACTAACAACAGTATTGGAGAATAAAAACCAATTATTTATGAA
>CALKOA010000035.1 GCA_938091655.1 uncultured Balneolaceae bacterium
GTTTCTTCACTTTCTTGTAAGTATCTTATCAATTCTTTGGAATACCCGTATTGTTCTTTTTCCATATTGATATTTGTAATATAGATTAGGTCAAATATTAAAATTTAATAAAGACTAACTTGATTACAACTAGAAACAATACAAACATAAAACATTGTTTTTCAATAGGTTACATAAGGTCCGGTAGTTCAGTTGGTTAGAACGCCTGCCTGTCACGCAGGAGGTCGAGGGTTCGAGTCCCTTCCGGATCGCAAAAGCCCTGAATTCAGGGCTTTTTTTTTATCCTGTGTTTTTTCATCAAACACCTTAGCCAATCTAAAGATGGATATATTTCCAACATACGATGTAATTGTTGTCGGCGCAGGTCATGCCGGTAGTGAAGCTGCTGGCGCAGCTGCTGAATTAGGTGCTAACACCTTATTAATTACAATGAACCTGGAGGCAATAGCAAAAATGTCCTGTAATCCCGCAATGGGTGGGGTAGCTAAAGGGCAGCTTGTACGGGAAATTGATGCACTTGGTGGTCTTTCTGGTATTGTTAGTGACCGTTCGGCGGTTCAGTTTAGGATGCTTAATCGTAGTAAGGGGCCGGCTATGTGGAGCCCGCGCTGTCAAAGCGACCGAATGCTATATGCACAATATATGCGGGAAGAACTTGAAAAAAAACAAACACTTACGTTTCGTCAAGACAATGTTGTTGATTTAATTATCGAGGATAATGAAGTTCGGGGTGTAGTAACTCAAACCGGTCAACGTTTCAAGTCCAAATCGGTCGTACTAACGAGCGGAACCTTTCTGAATGGCTTAATTCATATAGGTGAGATGAATTTTGGAGGTGGACGGTCAGGGGAACGCGCTTCTGTTGGTATATCTGCAGCACTTGAAAGACATGGATTTTCAATAGGTAGGCTAAAAACAGGAACCCCTCCGCGAATCGATGGAAGGTCAGTAGACTATGGCCCGTTAGAAATTCAATATGGTGACGATGAGCCAACCCCATTCTCCTTTTCATCAGATATCCGTGAACTTCGTGAAAAGCAGCAGCTTACTTGCTGGATAGGATACACGAATGATTCTGTTCATCAAAAGCTTAGAGAAGGATTTGATAGAAGCCCCATGTTTAATGGTCGAATTAAATCAGTAGGACCTAGGTATTGCCCTTCTATTGAAGACAAGATTAACCGGTTTGCAGACAAAGATAGACACCAGTTATTTTTAGAGCCAGAAGGGTGGAATACTTATGAAATGTATCTTAATGGTTTTTCTACATCGTTGCCTGAGGACGTTCAATACCAAGCACTCCGAACAATACCTGGCTTTGAAAATGCTGTAATGCTTCGACCTGGTTACGCAATCGAGTATGATTACTTTCCGCCGCATCAAATTAAACGAAGCATGGAAACAAAGTTGATTGCTGGATTGTATTTTGCAGGGCAGATAAATGGGACAACCGGATATGAAGAAGCTGCGTGTCAAGGACTAATGGCTGGCATAAACGCGGCATTAAAAGTTAGCGGTAGGGCTGAGTTTATTCTGCAGCGTTCCGAAGCTTATATTGGGGTTTTAATAGATGACCTCATTAATAAGGGCACGGAAGAACCCTATAGGATGTTTACTTCAAGGGCCGAACACAGAATATTATTAAGACAAGACAACGCCGATCTCAGGTTAACACCCAAGGGGCATGAAATAGGATTGGTTTCACGTGAAACGTATGAGCGCTTTAATAAGAAGAGGCAACAAATAAATGAATTGTTGTCACTGCTTTATAAAGAAACGGTACGGCCTGAGTCGCTTAATGAATATTTGTTATCAGCGGGTACATCAGGATTAAAACAGCCGGTTAAGGCGCACAGTGTTTTGCCTCGACCGGAGGTTAGTATTGACGATCTTCTAAAAGTAGATGAATCACTTCGTGCTAAAGTATACGATATTACAGATAATAAACTAGTATTAGAACAGGCAGAAATACAAATCAAATATGCTGGCTATATAGTAAAAGAGCACGAAATGGTTAGGGAGCTAGGTAATAAGGAGCAGATTATCCTGCCCGATAACCTCGATTATGAACGGATAAAAAGTCTCTCCACGGAGGGAAGGCTGAAGATGCAAAAAATAAAACCAGAGACTTTAGGTCAAGCCAGCAGAATTAGCGGCGTATCTGCTAGTGATATATCAGTATTAATGGTTTATCTAAAAAGGTTTTAACTATATGAATAAAGCGTGTATTACGATTCGGCCAGTGGATAGCGCGCGTTATATTGAGATAAAAGAGCTGTATAAAAAAAATCTCGCACCACTAAATAATTACATAGAAGAATTACAGTGGTGGAATAAAAGAGTAAACCTGGTTAGTCGAGATGTTTCACGTGAAACACTTGTGAAACACGTTGAGCACTCTTTATTGTTATTATTGGTGCCAATAGTAAATGAAGCGGCGTGTATATTTGATGTTGGTACTGGCGGGGGGTTGCCTGGGATGCCGTTAGCAATTTGCCGTACAGATCAATTCAGGCAGCGTATCGTATTGAACGATAAAGTAGAAAAAAAAATCTGGGCGGTTAAGCAGATGATACAGAAATTGGGTGTTCTTGGGGTTGATGCTATAGCCAAAAACGCTGCGACGATCACCCAAGGGGACGTTGATAATGTTTCACGTGGAACACTAGGGCAGCCGTCGGCGACTATTTGTATTACTAAGCATGCGTTTAAGGTTGATCAGCTACTTGACTTAATATCACCTGAGCTTACTAACGAATTTGTTTTTTTGAAAGGGCAGGCAGAAGCAGTGGAAGAGATAAAGAGTGTAAGAGGGCCAGTGAGCGCGGTTATTTATAGCCTAGATGAAATTGATGAAGCGGCTTTTTATCGGGGCAAGGCGATTGTCCACCTTAGCCGTTAATATGTATTTGGTTCAAAGGGAGTGTATATCGTGAACAGTGCAGAAAGAAGATTAAAGCTTATTTTGTTGTTACAAAGGCCTGGTGGGAAAAAGACTGTCCAAGAGTTGGCCGATATTTTTGGGGTAAGTAGAAGGACTATTTTTAGAGACTTTAATGCATTATCTGAAATAAACGTCCCCATTAATTATGATCGGTACTCTGGCTACGGACTGGTTGAAGGGTACAAAATGCCACCCCTTATGTTTAACTCAAAAGAACTGGCTACAATAATGGTAGGCCTGAATTTTGTTAAGTCACAGGTCGATCAACAGATGGTTCAGGATGCTACTGGGGTTGAGTTAAAAATAAAAAATGTATTACCAAATGAGTTAAAGACACTCATGACTTCTTTGGAAGAGCATACAATTGTGGATCCTTATTTGCGGTTCAATAGTCATCAAAAGAAAGGTGGGGATTGGTATCTGATAAGCGCAGCTATAGCAGATAAAAAAAGAATGCAATTCACATATACCACAAAATCAGGGGAACAATCCACGCGGAAAATTGATCCTTATTTACTCGTTTATTTTCAAGATCACTGGAACGTGATAGGTTGGTCACACAAGCGAGGTGATATACGTAGCTTTATACTCGATAGGGTGGTATCACCGGTTGTTTTAGAAGAAAATTGGCTGCCAAAACCAAAAATGAACGTAGACGCATTAATTTTTCGATTTAACGAGCATAAAAAATTAGTGGTACTAGAGGTCGAAAATTCTGAGATAGAAAGAATGAGGGCGATTTTACCGGCTAAAATAATTAAGCTAGAAGAAAAAAAAGCTAAAAAATTTAGGCTGTGTTTTGAGTTTGATAATCTGCCTTTTTTAAATCAGTGGCTTTTACAATTTGGTACTTCTGTAAAAATAATCAAGCCTGAAACATTGATTTCTTTGCAGAAAAAAACACTTCAGGCCATGATTAATAATCTAGAACAGAAAGAGAAAGCGTAGTTTTATTTTCTTAGCTTTCGGTTTCGTTCACTTCATCCGCGTCCCCGCCTTCCTCTTCTTCGTTGACAACTCGGGTGACTGCTGCAATAGAACCATCAGAGTCTAGTCTCATAATTCGTACACCCTGTGTGTTTCGGCCCATAGTTCGAATGCTGCCACAGTTCATTCGGATCACTTTTCCGCGCTGGGTTATTACCATTAAGTCATCTTGGTCAGAAACTTCTTTTAAGGCTATCAGGCCGCCAGTTTTAGGAGTGGTTTTGAGGGTTATGACTCCTTTACCGCCACGACTTTGTTCTCGATAGTCATCTACTAATGAGCGCTTACCAAAACCATTTTCAGAGATGGCTAGTACGGTAGCTTCATGGGTATTTTTTATGATAACCATGTCTACAATAGCATCATCTTTACCTAGAGTCATTCCTCTTACGCCGGATGTGTTACGGCCCATCTGACGGACATCGGTTTCATGGAAACGGATGGCTCTACCGTTACTGTTTGCTAAAATAATATTAGAGTCTCCGTCGGTTAGCTCAGCCGCCAATAAACTATCATCGTCTTTGATATTTATGGCAATAATACCATCTCTTCTAGGCCTGCTGTAAGCTTCCAAAGAGGTTTTTTTGATTTGACCATTGACCGAGCACATTACAATGGACTTGCCGTTTAGGTATTCCTGATCATCTAGGGATTTTACAGGAACGAATGCTTTAATGGCATCATCTTTGTCAATTTCAATCAGGTTAACTATTGCTCGGCCTCGTGCTAACCGGCCGCCTTCAGGTATTTCGTACACCTTAAGCCAATAACACTTACCACTTTCACTAAAGAAAAGTATGTAATTATGATTAGTAGCTACAAATAAATGCTCTACATACTCTTCCTCGCGTGTGGTGGTGCCCTTCATGCCCTTGCCCCCACGTCGCTGCCTTCTATAACCACTAAGCGGCATCCTTTTGATGAAGCCTTTGTTCGATATAGTCACAACAACATCTTCGTCTGCAATCATATCTTCGACACTAAAATCTTCAGCGGAGTAGACTATTTGTGTACGTCGCTCGTCACCGTATCGCTCTAGAAGATCACCTAGTTCTGTTTTAATGATAGAATATTGTTCTGACCGGTCCGATAGTATTACTCGATATTCGGCTATTTTTTCAACAATGCCGTTATATTCTCCATCTATCCGCTCTCGCTCCAGTCCGGTTAATTTTTGAAGTCGCATTTCAAGAATGGCTTTGGCTTGGATATCCGTTAAGGCAAAGTTTTTTCTTAGTTCAACATTGGCTATTTGAGGATTCTTAGAAGCGCGAATAATTTTGATGACCTCATCTAGGTTATCAAGTGCTATTTTTAATCCTTCAAGTATATGCGCCCTTGCCTCTGCAGCTTCAAGATCATATATAGTGCGTCGTATGATAATCTCAACTCGGTGCTCTACGTAGTGGCGAATCAACTCTTTAATATCCATCACCTTTGGTCTTCCCTGCACTAACGCTAGGTTTATGATACCAAAGGTTGTTTGCATTTGGGTGTATTTGTAAAGTTGATTTAATACAACCCCAGCGTTCGCTGAGCGCTTGAGTATGATAACAACACGCATGCCCTCGCGATCACTTTCGTCCCGTACTTCAGAAATCTCAGTGATTTTTTCTGTATGAACTAGCTCGGCAATTTTTTCAATTAGAGTGCTTTTATTAACCTGGTATGGTATCTCGGTGATAACTATTTGTTCACGACCACCCCTCAACTCTTCCGTATTGGCCCGAGCCCGGAGTGTTACTTTACCTCGCCCGGTTTCATAGGCGTCTTTAACGCCTTCATATCCATATATGATACCCCCAGTAGGAAAATCTGGTGCGGTAATGTGTTTCATGAGCTCTTTAACTTCGATCTCTTGATTATCGATAAACGCTTGAATACCGTTAATGACCTCTGTTAAGTTATGCGGAGCCATGTTAGTGGCCATACCTACAGCGATACCAGAGGCGCCATTAACTAGCAAATTAGGCAGTGCACCAGGTAATACAGTTGGCTCAAGAAGGGTATCATCAAAGTTAGTTTGGTAATCTACCGTGTTCTTGTTAATGTCAGTCAAAAGTTCTTCTGCTATACGATCCATGCGCACTTCCGTATAACGCATAGCCGCGGCAGAATCACCATCAACAGAACCAAAATTACCCTGCCCATCGACTAAGGGATACCGTAACGAGAAATCCTGGACCATACGAACAATAGAGTCGTAAACGGCAGAGTCACCATGTGGATGATACTTACCTAATACTTCCCCTACAATACGAGCACTTTTTTTATACCCTCTATTATGAAGCATGCCAAGATCATTCATCCCGAATAGGGCGCGCCTATGTACGGGTTTTAACCCGTCTCGCACATCGGGCAGTGCTCTGGAAACAATAACCGACATCGAATAATCGATGTAGGATGATTGCATTTCATCTTCAATTGTTATGGGAATTATTTTTTCTCTAGCCATTCCAGAAATATATTATAGGTGTAAATTAATTAGCCAATGCGTCAATTTTGTCGCAGTGTTAGATATCGAGATTTGCGTATTTAGCATTGCGCTCGATGAATTCACGGCGGGGGGTAACATCGTCACCCATTAATGTTGAAAACATTTTATCCGCTCCAGCTGCGTTCTCAATAGTTACTAGCTGTAAAGTCCGTGTTTCAGGGTCCATGGTTGTTTCCCATAACTGGTTAGGGTTCATCTCCCCAAGGCCCTTATAGCGAGATACATCAAATTTTCTCTTAGACTTTTTTAACTCTTTAATGAGTTTATCTCGTGTTTCGTCATCCCAAGCGTAATCGATGTTTTTACCAGCTGTAATTCGATACAGTGGTGGGGTGGCAATATATACATGCCCCAACTCTACTATAAGTCTCATATACCTATAGAAAAATGTAAGAAGTAAGGTTCTAATATGAGAACCGTCCACATCAGCATCGGTCATGATGATGATTTTATGATACCGCAATTTGTCGAGATCAAACTCTTCTTCTGAGTAACCAAGCCCTGCGCCAAGAGCAGTTACCATAGCTTGAATTTCTCGGTTCTCAAGAATTTTGTTAATTTTTGCTTTTTCGACGTTTAATATTTTCCCCCGTAACGGTAGAATGGCCTGAAAGCTACGGTTACGCCCCATTTTGGCAGACCCCCCCGCAGAATCACCCTCAACCAAATAAATTTCACTGTGTTCAGGGTCTTTAATGGAACAATCGGCTAGTTTACCAGGTAACCCACCCCCGCTCATTACACTTTTACGTTGCACTAACTGTCTCGCTTTTCTAGCGGCCTCTCTAGCCTCTGCAGCTAGTACAACTTTTTCAATTACTTTTTTTGCTATCTTTGGGTTTTGCTCTAAATATTCATTTAGCTGATCGTATACCATCACTTCAACGGCACTTTGAACTTCTGAGTTTCCAAGTTTTGTTTTCGTTTGACCCTCAAACTGCGGCTCTGCTACTTTGACACTTAAAACCGCCGTGAGTCCCTCTCGAAAATCTTCCCCAGAAATAGAAACTTTGCTTCCAGATTTAATAATGTTGTTCTTTTCAGCATAGCTTTTTAACGATCTAGTTAGTGCCCTACGAAAGCCAGAGACATGAGTCCCCCCTTCACGGGTATTAATATTATTCACATAAGAATGAACATTTTCGGAATAGGAGGTATTATACTGAATAGCTAAGTCAACAGGCACACCCTCTACTTCTCCACTAATATGTATAGGTTCGGGCGTAATTCCTTCTCTGCTTTCGTCTAGATAACTAACAAAATCCTTTAGACCGCCTTCATAATGATATATTGCCTTGCCTAGCTCGGGATCATCTTCTCTCTCATCAATCAGCTCAATGGTTACTTCTGGATTGAGGAAAGCAAGCTCTCTCATCCGGTCAGCAATAATGTTGAATTTAAATTCAGTGGTCTGGGTAAAAATTGTCGGATCAGGTAAAAAGGTGATGATGGTTCCTGTTTTATCCGTTTTACCTTGATTAACTAAAGAGGTATGCGTAATCCCTTTTTCAAAACCCATTTTATGGATCACGCCGTCGCGGTGAATCTCTGCATTAAACCAGGTGGATAGGGCATTTACACAGCTAACACCAACCCCATGAAGTCCGCCGGATACTTTGTAGGAGTCTTTATCAAACTTACCACCGGCGTGAAGCTTGGTTAAAACAACCTCTACGGCAGGTAAGCCAAGTTTTGGATGCATATCAACAGGAATCCCCCGGCCGTTATCCGTAATTTCCATGGAGCCATCATTTTTTATGACCACTGTGATATAATCACAATGCCCAGCAAGTGCTTCATCAATGGAATTATCTACTACCTCATTAATAAGATGGTGTAAGCCTCGTTGCCCGGTATCTCCAATATACATGGCAGGTCTCTTTCGAACTGCTTCTAAACCTTCTAAAACCTGTATATTCGACGCTTTGTAGTCGTTTTTGTTAGTTGTAGCCATAAATTTATTGGGGTCGCGTTGTAAGATGATCGTAATTACCAATGAAAATAGCGTTTATAGAGCCAAAAACAAAAAAAGTCAGGGTTATAACCGAAAATATCAGAGATGTGAGCGCAGGGGTCAAATTTGAGGCTTGAAGCGCAAGAAAATCAGTGTGGAAAACCATGGGAAAGTGTGGAAAACCGCTGTGTTTGTGTTTTTTTACCCTAATAGTCGTTGTTTTTTGAATTTTATAGCTCTATCTTTGGTGTCTATCTCAAAAAATTCAGGAACTAAAAACATGTCGCGAAGAGACGATATTACAGGAAGAAAAGCAATGAACGGTTATCGTTCGTCAAAGGCGAACAATAAAACCAAACATCGCTTTCACTTAAATTTACAGAAACGGAGCTTCTATCTTCCAGAAGAAGATCGATGGGTTACTTTAAAAGTGTCCGCAAAGACTCTCCGCACCATCAACAAAAAAGGTATTTCGGCTGTATTAAAAGATGCACGTCGAAGAGGAACCTTACTTAAAAAGGTATAAAAGATGGCAAAAGGTAATAGAGTACAAGTTATTTTAGAGTGCACAGAGAAGCCAGGGAGTTCTCGATACGTCACTACAAAAAATAGAAGAACACAAACGGAACGTATGGAAATGAAGAAGTATAATCCTGTTCTTCGTAAGCATACCCTTCACAAAGAAATTAAATAATATAGAACCATGGCAAAGAAGCAAGTATTCGGTTCAGAAGCATTACAACAAAAAGCCACTGCGCGTAAAATGGCAAAGGTTGTTGTTTCTACCAAAAACGATAGTGGAAAATACAGCTACAAAGAGGTTATGATAGACCAAGAAAATGTGGCAGAATTTTTGTCTAAGAACAAATCTTAATCCTGTTTCTCCGACATTATTAAAAAGGTTATGCATTTGATTGTATAACCTTTTTTTTTGCCTATTTTTTATGGGAATACGATAGTTGACAGGCAGCTAAACCAAACAATGTTAAATTCAAGTGCTCGATGAACGTTAAAGAGACCATATTAGCCGATCTAATTACAGCAATGAAAGCAAAAGATTCGAAGCGCTTACAAGTGCTTAGAAGCCTAAAAGCTAAATTACTAGAGAAAGAAATTGAACAACGCTCAGACGGCAAAGCAGAACTTTCGAATGAAGATGCACTTGCGGTCCTAACAAAAGCAGCCAAGCAACGTAAAGAATCAATAGATCAATACACTGCTGGAAATCGATTGGATTTAGTGGAAGTAGAAAAAGCAGAATTAGAAATAATAGAGTCGTACTTACCTGCGCCTATGTCAGAAGATGAAATCATTGAGCGTATTGATAGCCTAATAAGTAAAGTTGGTGCTACTGGGATGCAAGATATTGGCAAAGTAATGGGACCAATAATGGGCCAACTCAAGGGCAAGGCTGATGGCTCTTTGGTTAACAAGCTAGTAAAGCAGAGATTAGAGAATTAACATTTTTAGTTAATTAATGGAGTTTGTATGGAATATATAGTAGATATATTTATAGGCTTACCCCTACTTTATTTAGCTTATAAAGGTGCAGTTAATGGCATAGTTAAAGAAATATTGAACATCGTTGGTTTGGTATTGGCGGTTTATATAACGTTTAACTACATGGATATTGCAGCAACTTATGTAGCCGCGTTATTTGAAGATGGTACCCAAAGTTTTATACCCTTTCTGGCTGGCGCTCTATTATTTATTATAGTCTTATCTATAGTTTCTTTGATTGCATATTGGACACGAGCGTGGTTAGATGCTGTAAAGCTCGGTACCGTAAATAGATTCTTAGGATCTTTATTTGGTATGCTCAAAGGCACAATTCTTATGAGTGCGATATTTTTATTATTGGCAGGGTTTCAGGTTCCACGAGAAGAGCTCAGGGAAGAATCCATACTCTATCCTTATGTAATTCAGGCAGCTCCACTTAGCTACAATGTAATTACAGCCGCTTACCCGGGCGCCGAGAATTTTACAGACACTATTCGTAAAACATTAGAAAACTATAACCCGGTGGATAAATTACCGGTGATTAATCCATAATCCGTACAATGAGCGTTTTAGCAGTTGAGCAACAATTAGCACTAATCAAACGAGGTGCAGTTGACATTCTACCAGTCGAAGAATTAAAAGAAAGACTAAGCAAATCGATTGAAACGTCTACACCCTTAAAGGTAAAGCTCGGTGTAGATCCAACAAGGCCAGATTTACATTTAGGGCATTCCGTAATTTTGCGCAAACTACGTCAGTTTCAAGACTTAGGTCATGAAGCCATTTTAATTATTGGTGGTTTTACAGCAATGATTGGAGATCCAACAGGGCAAAACACTACAAGACCACCACTTACAAAAGAAGAGGTAGCATTAAACGCTCAAAGTTATATTGATCAAGCAAAAAAAATATTGGATACCAATCGGTTACAGATAGTGAATAATTTAGATTGGTTAGGACCGATGTCTTTTATGGATGTAATCCATCTTAGTTCAAAAATGACCGTTGCTCGAATGATTGAGCGGGACGATTTCTCAAAGAGATTTTCAAACAATGAGCCGATTTCACTTCATGAGTTTTTATACCCACTAGCTCAGGGCCAAGATTCTGTTCACTTAGAAAACGACATAGAACTAGGTGGTACAGATCAAAAGTTTAACTTATTGGTCGGCCGAAATTTACAAAAAGAACGTGGTTTAAACCCTCAAGTCTGTTTAATGATGCCATTGCTTGTTGGTACAGACGGTACCGCAAAGATGTCTAAATCATACGATAACTATATTGGCATTAATGAAGACCCCAACAATATGTATGGGAAAGCCCTATCTATTCCGGACAACCTTATCTACACCTATGTTGAATTGACAACGGATATTCCCAATGAAGATTTGCCAGCCGTACAAAAGAAGATTGAAGTTGACCCACGAAATGCTAAACATGATTTAGCGTACACACTAGTAGAGATGTATCACGGTAGGGAAGCAGCGGAAGGAGCTAGGCTCCATTTTGAAACAACCGTCATTCAAAAGAAGGTCCCAGATGACGCTCCTGAGTATAAGCTAAAAGGCGGACAAGAATACCGAATTCTAGATATCATATCGGCTCTAAAATTTTCCCCAAGTAATGGGGAGGCAAAACGATTAATAAAACAAGGTGGAGTGAGTCTGGATGATGTAAAAATCACGGATGTTAACTATGGTTTTATAGCCAAGGAGGGGAATGAGCAGGTGTTGAAAGTAGGTAAGAGAAAATTTGCTCTGCTAAAAAGCGATTAAAATGGCAGATGTAAAAATTGCCTCATATAATGTGAATGGAATACGTGCAGCTACCAAAAAAGGGCTACTCAGCTGGATAAATGAGACCGCCCCAGACTTTATCTGTTTTCAAGAAATGCGCTCAAGTGAAAAGGACATGCCAAAAGAATTAGCTGAGCTCAATTATGTTCAATACCATCAAATAGCCCAAAAAAAAGGCTATTCAGGAGTTTCTATATTTAGCACGTCACCGGCCAATACTATACACTATGGCATAGGGGTCGATTGGATTGATGAGGAGGGCAGGGTGTTGACGGCAGAATACGATGAGTTTAGATTGGTTTCCTCTTATTTCCCAAGTGGAACCACAGGCGACGTACGACAAGATATGAAAATGGAGTTCTTAAGTCATTTTATGGACTTTGCCATGGCTCTTAAAGAGGACGGGAAGCCTACGATAATCACGGGTGATTTTAATATCTGTCACTTGGATATTGATATACATAATCCAGACAAACAGCATAATACGTCAGGTTTTTTACCAGAAGAGCGTTTATGGGTGACTCAACTTTTATCAAAAGGTTATGCAGACGCTTTCCGGGAAGTACACCCAACCCTTAGAGATACTTACTCCTGGTGGAGTTATAGGGCGGGATCCAAAGCCAGAAATAAAGGGTGGAGAATAGATTATCACATGGTGACTGAGACGATGATTCAAAGAATCCTAGAGGCAAAAATTGAATCAAAGTGGGACATGTCGGATCATGCTCCAGTAACCGTAACCTACCGGTTCTAACATGCCTACTCATTATAAAGGAAGCCCTAGCGATATAGCCACACTCAATGCTTTTATAAAGTTAACAAGGGCGAGTAATACCCTACATCAGCAATTATCGAGAAGTTTAGCCGATTATAAATTAACAGAAAGTCAATTTGGGGTGTTAGAGGCCTTATACCATTTGGGGCCGCTGAATCAGCGAAGCCTTGGAGAGAAAATTTTAAAATCGGGCGGCAACATTACCATGGTTATCGTCAATTTAGAAAAACAGGGTTGGGTAACTAAAACAAAAGACCCAAATGATAAACGCTCACACACCATTACTCTTACGGCGGATGGAGAGCGCCTCATTGAAGAGGTGTTCCCAGGACATTTACAAAGAATCTCTGAGCTTTTTAGTTGCCTTGAAGAAAATGAGCTAGCGGAGCTGTCCTATTTGTGTAAAAAACTAGGGGTATTCGCTTCTCAATGGAAAGCTGAGTAAGAGACCGGTAAGACTACCTAAAAAAACTATAGCTCTTCTTCCAATTTGCCAATTTGGTCTCGAATTCTAGCGGCCTCCTCGAACTCCATATTTTTTGCCGCATGCAGCATAGTCATTCTTAAGTGGTCTAAAAGCTTATCCTTTGACTCAAAATGAACTTCATTCATGGCGGAATTGGCTTTATAGGACAGTCCTTTATCGTCAACTCTAATACTCTCCATGTAATCCGATTGGGCTGCTGCTTCTGCTTCTTTGGAAAAGTCCACTTTTTGAGTGGAAATAAGGGCAGGGTCAACCAGCGGTTTAAGCTCTTTTTGGATCGTTTTTGGAGTGATACCGTGTTTCTCATTGTAGGCCATTTGGATTTCTCGGCGACGATCTGTTTCTTCAATTACTTTACGCATGCTTTCGGTTATTTTATCAGCATACATAATGGCTTTACCATCTACATTTCTCGCCGCCCTTCCGACAATTTGAAACAGAGAGGTTTCAGAGCGCAAAAAGCCTTCTTTATCAGCATCCATGATAGCCACTAAGCTCAATTCTGGAATATCAATACCTTCTCTTAAAAGGTTTATTCCTACTAGCACATCAAAATCACCTCTACGAAACTTGTATAAAACCTCTATACGTTCTAGAGCATCAAGCTCACTATGCATGTAAGCGGCGCTAATGCCTATTTCTTTCAAGTAGGCGCTCAGTTCTTCAGAAAGTCTTTTGGTTAGAGTGATAACCAAGACGCGTTCTTTTTTCGCAACACGAAGCCGAATTTCTTCCAAAAGATCGTCAACTTGATTTCCAAGCGGTCTTACCTCTAAAACGGGCTCCATTAAACCAGTAGGACGGATAATTTGTTCAGTAAATACTCCTTCGCTTTTTACCAGTTCATAATCAGCGGGTGTAGCACTCACAAAAATGGCTTGATTAATCATTCCTTCCCATTCCTGAAAGGTTAAGGGTCGGTTATCCAACGCCGAGGGTAATCGGAAACCATGTTCGACCAATTCAGTTTTTCGAGAACGATCCCCGCCAAACATGGCATTTATTTGTGGCACGGTTTGGTGGCTTTCATCCACTACCAGTAAAAAATCTTCCGGGAAATAATCAATGAGACAATAAGGCCGTTCACCTGGCTTTCGTGCGCTTAGATGCCTAGAATAATTTTCAATTCCACTACAATACCCTATTTCTTGGATCATTTCTAAGTCAAACAGAGTTCTTTGTTCAAGCCTTTTTGCTTCCAGGTACTTATCAAGTTCCAAAAGCTCATCGACTCGTTCGGTTAACTCCGTTCTAATAGCTTTTATAGTCTCTTCTTGCCGACCTTTTGAAGTAACGTAATGGGAAGCAGGATATATGCGGAATTCGTGCACTTGCTCCACGATTGAGCCGGTATCAACATTAAAAATAGCCATTTGTTCAATCTCATCGCCCCAAAAAGTAATACGTAAACCCTCATCAGAATAGGCGGGAAACACATCAACCACGTCGCCGCGAACTCTAAAAACACCGCGGTGAAAATCATTATCCTTTCGGGTATAATGGAGGTCTACTAAATCATAGAGCAAGGTATTACGGGGAATTTCTGTCCCAACGGTTAAGGTAATGATCAGTTTTTCATATTCTGAGGGAGAACCAATGCCATAAATGCAACTCACTGAGGAAACGATGACTACATCGCGACGCCCGGACAGTAATGAGCTGGTGGCGCGTAACCTAAGGCGCTGAATTTCCTCGTTTATGGATAAATCTTTTTCGATGAACTTATCTTGCGAAGAGATATATGCCTCGGGTTGATAGTAATCATAATAGGAAATAAAAAACTCAACCCTGTTCTCGGGAAAAAAATCACTTAGTTCGCGAAATAGCTGTGCGGCCAACGTTTTGTTATGGCTCATGACTAAGGTAGGTCGTTGAACCTGTTCAATTACACTGGCTACGGTTCGTGTTTTTCCGGATCCAGTAATTCCCAATAGAGTTTGAAAACGGTCGCCTGCAAGAATTCCTTCTGTCAATTCTTGGATTGCCTGGGGCTGGTCGCCTGCTGGGTTAAAAGGGGAGTGAAGCTTGAATTCAGACATGTGATAAACTAATTAAACAAAGGTAAGGCCTTTTTCTTTAACAAGTGTCCCACAGGATAAATTCATTGTGAAAGGATTGGTAAATCAAATACACATGGCGTATTATAGCGAGAGTTTAGAACTAGAGTGAAACAAACTGTATGCCGCATAAAAACAAAAATCTAGAAGTTTTTCGCGATCAAATAGATTCAATAGATCAACAAATACTTGATCTATTGGTTGAGCGTGGACACATCGTTAAACAAGTTACTGAAGCAAAATTAGCGCATCAGTTACCTGTTTTCGTTCCTAAGCGAGAACAGGAAAAGACGGCTGCCTTTAAGGAATTAGCTCGAGAAAAGGGAATAGACCCAGCCTGGGCAGAGGACTTTTTACGATTAATTATGGGCTCTTCAAGGCAGCGTCAATCTGAAGCGGCATTCCCAAGGTCTACCCAAGTGGCTAAACATATCATTTATATTGGAGGCGACGGGGGTATGGGTAAGTTGTACAAGCGTATTTCAGATCAAACCGGGCACAAGACAACAAGTATAGATAAAAGTAACTGGTATGAATTAGATGGAGCCTTAAAGACCGCCGATATGGTTATTATTACGGTTCCAATTCACGTTACGGAATCAGTTATTCAGAGGCTAGAGGGAAGGCTTCCAGAACAAGTGATTCTGGCTGATTTCACTTCAAATAAACGGCGCCCTATAGAACAGATGAAAGCCATTCATAGCGGTCCTATTTTGGGTTTGCATCCAATGCATGGCCCTGATGTCGAGAATCTCTCTAAACAACTTATGGTGGTGTGTCCGGTTCAGCAGGCAGAGCAAAGCAAATGGTTTTTAGAGCAATGTGAACTTTGGGGCATGAGGTTAATAGAGGCAGAGGCCGAAAAACACGATCATGTAATGCATTTGGTTCAAGGCTTACGACATTTTGTTGCTTTATTGCATGGCTCTTTTATGAAGCATTATGATCTTAATCCCAATGATATGTTGGATTACTCGTCTCCCATTTATCGCGCCGAGCTCATGATGACGGGAAGAATCTTTGCACAAAGTGCTGAGCTCTATGCAGACATTGTTTTTTCCAATGAAGAAAGGCGAGCCCTATTACTTAGATTTTTTGAGCATCACGCACTACTAGCCGAGATGGTAAAAAACAACGACCGAAATGGTTTTATTAAAGAGTTTGAACAGGTAACCGATTTTTTTGGATCATTCGCAACTAAGGCCTTAGAAGAGTCTGGATACCTTATTAACCGATTGGCAGATCGCTTTGCTTAGAATTAAAGCGGTCTATAATATATAGTTGTTTGAGGCTGCATTCATAGCGACTCTTAACACAATGCGTGCTCACAATTAGTATCAGCTAAAGTATTGTTTTATTACACTTGCGAATGTGTATTATTGAAATAATACAATTTAGTTAGCTTCTTTACTTTGTTGGGTACAGTTTACTAGAATAGGGGTAGATATGAGCCGCACTTTCTTTGCACGATTGTGTGTGGTAGCAATGTGTATGTATAGTACATTCACTAATGCTCATTATACACATAGACATTTGTTTATCGGACATACATACCTGTCTCAACAGACAGGTATGGCCTTGAAAAATAATGGGGATGAAAAAGCGGCCACACAGAACCGGATTGAGCGTTCGCAGCGTCTTAGAATGGATTTGGAGTCGTCTAATAAATACCAAGAAAGTGAATTCTTACGTCTTATCAATGGATTTACACAAGAGATTGAAACATTTAACGAGGCATCTTTAAATCTACTACGTAATATCTCAGACGCGGCCTACAATAAGAATATGAGTTTGTTGTTTATTGCAACCCAAGGCCTGCTTATTGATTATGATTTGTCAAACCACCATTTAGGTGAGGCTAAGAAAAAGCGAAACATTTTGGTTGAGCAACGATTTTTACCTAGTAGCAATGATAGATTAAATTTTGAGTTAGAACTAGATTTATTGGCTATTTGGAATTACGAATTTACCAATTAAAAAAGTATTGAGTTAGGGCAGCAGTTAAAAACAGGCAGTTTATCAAACAGGCAGAAAATAAAACTTTACCGATTACTAGGGCAGGCACATGCAGATGCATGAGATTTTTCCACTAGCATAGATTATTATTTGTGTACGTTAGATGCCTCGCGGTCTACGATGGATAAAACAAATAAGAAGAAGGAAACACTCATTCTAAATGCTATTGGAGTAATTTTTGAAACGCTAGGAGATTATGATCAAGCACAAATCTATTATGATAAGGCGCTAATATTAGCGTACAACAGCGGTTTAGATGAATTACAAATGGTAGGTTTATCCAATTTAGGGGTACTATATAAAAACCAAGAACTTTATGAAGAGGCATTGGTCATGTACAAAAGCGCCCTTGTTCTTGCCAAAGAAAGGCAGGATGTATATGTAATGGCTCAAAATAGGTTTAATATTGGCAATGTATTTGCTGAAAGACTACAATATGACTCTGCCATGGTGTATTACAAAGCAGTTGAAGAGGAGGTAAAAAATTGGGATTCACGTCAGGAATACAGTTTAGCGTTAATGATGCAGGCGTCAATAAACATGGTACGAGAAAGTTATAATGAGGCGGAAACGCAACTCACTTTAGCCTTAGATATTCAAGAACAGATAAACAATCCATATATAAAGCTTGAGCTCTATCACCTATTGTCTAGCTTGTATGAAAAGAAAGAGAATTTTGAAGTAGCCCTTAGGTACCACAATTTAGAAGAAACCTTAAAGGATAGCTTGAACTCTGAGCAACAAGCGTCTGAGATTCAAAAGAAAATTACAGAGTTCGAACGAGCTCAAATAGAGTTACAAACAATTTTAGATCAAGAAAAAGAACGAGTTATTTATACAAGGAATCTTGGAATAAGCGTGATTCTTATAGTTTTAGTGCTTTTTATTGTCATCATTTTTGCTTTGGATAAGAAGCAAAGAAAAGTGGAAAATGAATTATTTTCAGCGACTCTTAAGCTAACCCAATTTAATGAAGATGAGGTAAAAAGAAGTGTTACCGAAATATATTTCGGTACCCCGTCGCAAACGCTTATTAACCAAAATAAACAACTATGGGAGTTGTTTAACAGTATTATGGAGAAGATGATAGCAGAAAAGTGGTACAGAAATCCCGAATTCACACTAAATGAAGTAACAAGAAGGGTTAGTAGTAACACAAAGTATGTAAGTAATGCAATAAAATTATTTTCAGGTTTAAACTTCAATTATTTCGTAAACACATTCAGGGTAAAGGAAGCAACAGAGCGATTGTTGCGGGATAATTTTTCTATGACTATGGAAGAACTCATGCATCAATGCGGCTTTCAAAACAGAGGGACTTTTTATAGAGCTTTTAATGCTAAAGTTGGGATGACACCGAAAGAATTTAGAAAAAAGGTGGTTTCTGAAAGGGAGATAGTGTAGGTTAGTCGGAATGTAAATTCAGATAATTTCTTTACCCAGGCGTTAGAAGTACGATGATAAGAACGCAGTTAAAAAAATATAAACCCTTTGCGCAAGGAATAAAGAGGCAGCTAACAGGGTATAACTATTTCGCCTCTTTGTTGCTATTTTTATTAGCCAATATTTGGCAAGGTGTAGGAGAAAATCAAAATTTAGAAACTAATTCAGCAGAAGTGTTGGACCGCTATGAACGCCTGAAAATTGAATATGCATCCGAGTTTACAAACAAAGATTTTCTAGCACAGGTTGATAGCTTAATGAATCGCTTGCAACAATTAAATGACGGTGATACGTACCTAGAAATTGGTCTGGAAAAGTGGCAAGCTCTCAATCAAATTGGTTTTTACACGATGGTTCAAGATGAGATTGAATATGTTTTCAGCCAAAACTCCTTAAAAATTTCCTTAGAGAACAAAGAAAAAGCGAGTTTATTACTCATGCAAGCATATGTGAACTCTAGAGCCATTACCAAAGCCCAAAGCTTAGGGGTTGAGATTTTGCAAGCTACTGAAAATATTGAAACAGCCACAAGAGCTAAATACTATTTAAGTGTTGTATATGCGTATGCCGGTAAATACCAAGAATCTATTGAACTACTAACCGAGAATCTAGATTATTATATTACCATTAATGATACCGCGGCGCAGATTGTTGTATTGAACAATGCAGCACAGACAAACCAGGATTTAAATCAACCAACACAAACCGAATATTTTTTTAAAAGGGCAGAGACCCTAGCTATTGAATCGGGTGATTTAGAGAACCAGTTGCTAATATACTCCAATATGGGAGTATTCTATAAAACGCAACAAAATTATGAACTAGCCAGGGCATACTATGAAAAAGGGCTAACTATTTCATTACAACGCAATGATTTATCTGCCACGGCCCAAAACATGTTCAATATCGGTAATATCTATTATGAGGAAGGAAATTATAGGGAGGCGGTCAATTACTACAATGAGTCCCTTGAGATAGTAGAGGAATTAAATTATGAGTATCCTAAGGCACTCATATATATGATGAAAGGCGCCGTTTCCATTGATTTAGGATTTTATGATGAAGCGAATCAGTATTTAATGCAGGCGAAGAAAATAAATAGCTTAATTAATGACCTTGAGTCTAGTTTATTTCTTTATGACAAACTATCAACCCTTAAGCAGCTTACTGGTGATTATCAGGCGGCATTTGAATATCTAAGCAATATAGTAGATTTGAAAGACCAGAAGTTTGCCTCTACCTCTTTGGATAGTTTAAATCAAGCAGTTATTAAGTTTCAATTAAATGAAGAAATGCTTCGATTAGAGAATACGGCTATTGAGTATGAAAAATTAATACAACAACGAGTATTTGGAATAGCGCTAATCCTGCTATTAGGGATTGGGTTATCCATCACTTTAGTATTAAATAATCGAAAAAAAGCGTTGATAGAAAAACTATTTAGTAATTACAAGACAGAGAGACAAGCAGAGTCAAATACTCAAACTAAAGGAAAAAAGAGCCTAATTAGCTCGTCAAATAATAGCTCAAACAATGTATTTGAAAAGTTATTTTTCATTAATAAATCAAAAGGAAGCATACCTTCCGAACATCAGGATTTATTTAATCAAATAGGTACGGTAGTATTGGAAGAGGAATTATTTCGAGACACGGAACTTACCTTAGTTAAATTAGCAAAGAGGGTTAATAGTAATACCACGTATGTAAGCGAGGCGATTAATTCGAATCTTGGTATGAGATTTAATAGTTTTTTGAATCGCATACGTATTCATGAGGCACAAAAAATCATGCTTGAGCAGGATGAGCCCATTGATCGAGTAATGCGTATGAGTGGGTACAGAAATCGAAGCACTTTTTATCGGGCATTCCAAGCCG
The DNA here is from genome assembly GCA_938091655.1 of uncultured Balneolaceae bacterium. GTDB lineage: Bacteria > Bacteroidota > Rhodothermia > Balneolales > Balneolaceae > UBA1275. The sequence continues at coordinate 20,332 of CALKOA010000035.1, forward strand.
AAACAGGATTAACACCGAGAGAATTTATTACAAGTAAATAAAAATCAACGCATCCGTAATTCTTATCTAACCCCCGCTATGAATCGACCTAAAGTAATATCTGGCATACAACAAATTGGTATCGGGAACACCGATGTGCTACAAACAACGGAGTGGTATCGGCGCCATTTTGGAATGGATATCATGGTTTTTGATGATGAGGCGACAGCCAATCTCATGCTACCTTACACAGGTGGCAAGCCTCATGATCGTCGCGCTATTCTTAGCTTAAGTATGCGTGGTGGAGGGGGCTTTGAAATATGGCAGTATACCTCTCGAAAGCCTACTGCAATGGAAGGAGAAGTTTACTTAGGCGATCTGGGTATTAACGCTGCAAAAATTAAAAGCGTGGACGTTCAAAAGAGCTATGAAGAGTTCAATATGAAGGGTCTTAATGTGGTTACTTCATTAAAAAACAATCCCATTGGAGAACCTCATTTTTTTGTTAAAGATCTACATGCGAATCTTTTTCAGGTTATTCAGGGGCAATCTTTTTTCCGGAAAAAAGAACGAATGTTAACTGGAGGGGTGGCTGGTGCGCTAATTGGTTCGACGGATATAGATCGATCCTTAACTCTTTATCGAGATATTCTTGGCTACGATACTGTAATCTATGATGAGGAAGGGATTTTCGATGATTTTGAAGGGCTTAATGGGGCCAATGTTTCCTATCGACGCTGCTTAGTTCGGCATTCACGGCCCAGAAAAGGGGGATTCAGTGCACTTTTTGGACCCACTGAAATTGAGTTGGTTCAACGCATCGATACCGAGGCCAAATTAAGCCCCCCGAAAAAATTGTTCCATAACCGATATTGGGGGGATCCAGGATTTATTCATCTTTGCTTCGACGTACAAGGAATGAACGCACTTAAAGAGGAATGTGAATCAAAAGGATATCCCTTTACTGTCGATAGTGCGAGTAGTTTTGATATGGGAGAAGCAGCCGGCCGATTTACCTACATTGAAGATCCAGATGGGACGCTAATTGAGTTTGTTGAAACTCATAAGGTGCCAATCGCAAAAAAGTTTGGCCTGTTTGTGGATATGACTAAAAGAGATCCCGAAAAATCACTACCAAAATGGATGCTTCAGGCCCTATCTTTATCTCGTATGAAGCCTTTATCCTAGCAACTGCTAAAGCAACCATTGCAACCACAGTGTACTTGGGTTGAACCTACCAGAATACTTAACGGTTCAAGGTTTTTTGTAGATAGTCACTTAGGGCAAAACTCTCCAATGGCGCGTCCTTACGAAGGTACAATGGATGATGGGGATGGCCATTTTTTGAATGAGCCCCTCTAGTATAAAAATGAGGGTTCGAATCCTTAATTGCATCGTGAATATCCGATAAACAGCGAAGTAAATAAGGACGTTTTTCTATTAAGGCCCCCCAGGCACACCACACATGAACCCGTGATTCTTGACTAAACTCGTGCAAATAATGCCGAATCCAGTGTATATTTTCTTGATGAAGTACCGGCTGAATTCTTTTATGCATTTTATCAGGATTGGTGGCTCTTTGAGGATATAAGTTTAACATCAACCAGCCATTATACCCGTTTTCCTCAGCAAATCGTGCAACCGAGGCAACGGTTGGGTCTAATCGCTCTGGAGTGGCCGTGCTTGGATTTACCCCAAAACAAACAAAAGGGCGAGTTCCTTTCCTGCCCAAAGTAAAACGGGCTTTTGGTTCAGAATGATCGTACACCCAGGGCATTTCTTTTATATCCTTTACCAATTGCATTAATGCACTACCTTTTCGTCCAATAGGCTTTCTGCCTCCCCGGAATACTCAGAAGAATTCCGCAAAAAGTCTTTGAAGCGTTGCGTGTTATATTGCGCCATTCCCCTTTTTTTCATGACAATATACCCATCGCTATTAATAACATAGGTCGTTGGTACGACGGAGGTATCATAAATAGGTGGTTTTCGAGAGCGCGGAAAGTAAACCGGCATGCTGTATCCTTTACGCTCAATAAAAGCCAGCGCCTTCTCTGGGTCTTCGTCCAGTGAAACCATCATGAAAACAACCTGTTCTTTGGATTCCGCGGTTCTAGTCATTTCCTCATAAAGAGCCTGAATATTGGGCATTTCGGCTATGCAAGGTGGACACCAAGTAGCCCAGTAGTTCATGAATATAGTTTTACCTTTAAAATCGGCCAACGACACAGGCGCGCCAAGCGTATCATTTAAATAGAAATTATAGTCGGCCAATTCAAAATTAGCGGCTAAATCATCATAATTTTGGATATCAGCATCGGTTATTTTGGGTTGAATGAGATGCGTACTTAGTAGTATGCGTTGTGCATATCCAATCACCTCGGTATGCCACCCTCCGATATATAAAATAAACCCAATAGCAATAATGATTCCCCACTCACTCAATTCCCGACGCCATGTTCGTTTGGTGATGGTGCTATTCTCTTTCATATGCATGTTTTATGTACAGATTTAACTGGTTGATGTGTGCCCTTTGGCCGTCGCAATGAATCTCAGTCGAACTACTATAACCCTAGATAATCGTTCTGATTTCATCTAAAGACTTTTTTTGAATGTCAGGCACTTTTACCCCTTCCTTAGGAAATCCACAAACCAACAATAAAAACGCCTTTTCATTGGAAGGTCTGTTAAGTACTTCATTCAAAAACCCCATTGGGCTAGGTGTGTGTGTTAGGGTGGCAAGTCCTGCATTATGCAAGGCGGTTATAAGTATACCGGTGGCAATTCCAACCGATTCTTTCACGTAATAATGCTTTTCTTTAGTGCCACCATCTTTATGGGCATAACTCGCACTAAACACAGCAATGAGTGCCGGCGCTTCCTCTAGAAATGGCTTCTGCTCGGTAGTTTGAAAGGCTTCTAGATCTTGTAACCACTCCTGAGTAGCGCGGCCATTATAAAACAAATGCTCTTCTTTTTCAGCCGCAATCCGAAGCTTTTTTTTGACCTGAGGATCGGTAACCACAACAAAGTGCCACGGTTGTTTATTTGCCCCGTTAGGAGCAGTTCCAGCGCTTTTTATACACGCATCGAGTACTTCCAACGGGACTTTTTCCGACGAAAAAGCCCGAACACTCCGTCTTTTTTTTACAAGTTCATAAAAATCATTAGACCGTGCTCGCATCTCATCAGGGCTATATTTCGAATATTCATCCCAGGCACGGAAAGGAGCAGAATCTGGCATAAGGTAGGAGGTTAGGTTGATTAAGGGTCAAATCAGTACATCAGGTTTAGGTCAATACCATAAATATACTACCGTTAATCTACAGGAACTTCGGATAAAACAACAGGAAACCGACTCGTTCGAACAAAATTCCACCATTTTTTGGTCGACTCGTAGCGTTGGCGATAACGTTCCCGCCCACTGCCGCTTTGTAGGGCAGGGTGGTCTGCCATGCCCTCTAACCAAGTTGTAACAGAAGCCGAATCCAGTCGGCCTATATTTCGGTCCAGAATCACTAAGTGGTTGGAGAAATCCCATGTTAATTCGGCAGTATGAGAAGGGTCATCTATGATAAGCTTTTCAAGGTCATCCGATCTTTCACCCATTATTTTTTCATTTAGCCAAAGTGTAACCAAGCCCGATAGACGATTTGATCTCTGTTGAGACGATGCGGCATCATAATCGTCTGTGCCGGATAGAGTGGAAAAAGTTGCATAACGATTAAATTCATCGTTCCAATAACGGTACACCGTCGACTCTCGCAATCTAGTGTCATATGCGTTAAATTGAGAGGAATCTGGCAGATAATCACCATACTCAATGGCAACATAATCCAGCCAAAGCAAACTATCTTTTAGACTCATAGCTCGCCGATTAGGTCGGCGATTACTTGTCGAATCAAGCTTGTTATCCAGTTGAATTGCCCGCTCCCATTCCCTGTTCATCACGAATGCATCACGCATTAGGCGTGTTGCAGACTCTGAGGTATCACGCAAGCTAATATTTTGAATCACCAATGCAGGTCTATCTAGCCATAGAGCATGAGAGAACCAACGAACCCTTGCAGATTCAGAAGTACTTAGAGAATTAAATGCTGTGTTCAGTACTTCATTCGCTTGTTCAACTCTAGCTGTTTCCCAATAGTAATTCCATTCATCAAGTAAGGCATAATCCGAAGCAGGATTACGAGGACAAGCTAACTGCCAAATAGAGGTTTGCCCAAATAGCTCATTCGAACGCCGTCTGTCAGTTTCATTGGTTTGTTGCTTTAATGAACTTAAATATTGATGCCATTCCTCTACGAGTTGTTCAAGAGGGGGATAGTTTTTGGATAGTTTAGAGCTACTATAGGATTCCTTTAGATAGGCTACGGGATATTCTTGAAGTAAGAATCCCACAAAGGCCCCCGCTACAGTATAGCTTAATCCAGATGATTCCGAATAAAACCCCCATGGACTGAATAATTTCTGAATGGTTTCGATCGGAGGAAATTCGGGTTGAGCCGCTACAAGCTCATTCAGTGTGCTATGTTGACTTGCTCCCTGGGTTATGGCTTCAGCTAAACCTTCTATGAGAGCGATGTTCCAAGACCCATTAAACAATAAGTTTCCAAAATCTTTGGCAACCACGTGAACCAGTTCATGCTCCAAAACACTTGCTAGATGATTATGCGCAATATGCAATTGATCTTTAGTTAACCAAATGGGTACGTAACTGGTTTCTTTAGCACCTACGAGTTTCTTTTTTTGCCACTCATTTGCATAGATATAGCTCTCGATTTGTTTCCCTTCAGGCCACTCTATTTCAAGCCTATCGAGTAGATTTTGCAAATGAAATTCATGCCGAAAGGCCCAGCGCTCAACCTCAGCAATTGGAATAGTATTATCTGCATACAAATTAAAATGAGGCGTTTGAACATGAGTAGTAAGATTTTTTTTAAGCGAAGAATAGGTGGTAACACCGCCCCAATACCCTGCGGTAGAATACCCAATGAGTAATGCAAGAAGGATACTGAACGTTCCTAAGCGTTTACTTAGTTTAGGCCCACCCTTTACTTGTTTGGTGCTTAGTAAAAGGAATAGGGCTCCCCAAAGAAGAGTTATCACACGAAAGGGAATGTACGCTGCTGGAAAAGGGGCTAGAAAATCATAAAGAGGACCAGGCCAATATCCCCAAAGATGGTTAAAAAAATACAGTTGAGGGGAGGTAAAAAAAATAATTAACCAACTGCCAACTCCAATCCCTAGAATCCATAAGCCAGCAATTAGGGTTGGAAATATAAACCCTTTCACAGAGATAAAACGACCTATTGTACTTCCTAGAAATAGGCTTAAATAAGGACCCAATATCCAAAACAAAAGGCCCTCCCAAGAAAAGCATCCTCTCCACAGGTCAAAAATGATAACCACACCAGCAAAAAAACTAAGGAGGAGACAATCCCTAATAACCCTATGGTAATAGGAAAGGGTGGGTTTGAATAAAAACCTGCGTTGAATACGCGCCTCTCGAATCGTACCCCACAAGCCTGCAATAATGGAGGCAATAAAAGCCAAATCTACATGAAGCGTACCAATGAGCGGAAGCTGACTAGCACCTATCCCAGCTATAAGAATAGTGAGGACATGGGAGACCCTGAACATTTACGTGGTTGTGAAGAAATCTATGTGTAACGAACTAAAGTAATGGTATGGGATTTTCATAATCCTACCTTAGTGAAGCAGCGCAGTATTGCCTGCTTTATTGTTAACGCTTAAATAAAGTACTAATAACAAACCAAATATTTTCTTTTCGCTCGGCTAATCTTCGGCTAAAATAAGGAAACCAATCCGTACCAAAGGGCACGTAAACTCGAGTAGGATATCCAAGCCGGTTCAGATCCATTAAACCTTGTTCTCGTAACCCGTAAAGCATTTGAAATTCAACCCTAGAATAGGGGATATCATAATCTGCTAAATAGGATCTAACCGCTCGAATAAGCTGGTCATCGTGGGTGCCAAATCGTGGAAAAGAAGTGTTATTAATGAGCACTTCCGCATACGCATTAAAAGCCTCTCGAATATCGGACATTTGCTGAAAGGCTCTTGATCTAGACTCTTTATACGCGCCTTTTACTAGCCGAATGTCTGCTCCTAAATCAGCTAATTCAGCTATATCCTCCTTACTTCTATGCAGCATCGCTTGAATTACGGTACCTACATGTTGAGCTCCGTATTCGGCATGAGCTCGTTTGAACAAATCCAAGGTAAGTTCGGTATACGCACTGCCCTCCATATCAATTCGAACAAATTGATTTTGTGTTCGCGCATGTTCCATTAGAGTAAACAGATTATCTGCACAATACTCCACATCAATGTCTAATCCAAGCATGGTTAACTTTATAGAGATTCCACTCAATAGTTTGTGTTGCTCAATTCCTTTGAGTACGTCAACATAGGCCTTTACGTTGTGGTCAGCTTGTGATCGAGAGCTTACATTTTCTCCAAGCAAATCAAGGGTAAGCTGATGATGGGCTTGATTAAGTTGTTTAGCAGCGGGTACGCTTGATGAGAATTCTTCACCAGCAACAAATCGCTTAGCGAAAACAAACGGTAATTTCATAAAGATAAGTAAGGCTTTTTAACGTCCAATTAATTGTTATCGATGAAGAGTGAGGGAAAACTAACCAATTGATCCTAAGCACAAACAGAGATAGGATGAGCAAAGGTACGAGTTTAGTTCAAATTATCCACCTAACTGTAACCTTTTTCTATTCATTCCGTACTGTTTTATGTGTTTGTTTGTTGGCGCTAAATAATAGGCACTCACCTATGGATGTCTATTTAGGCAAGTTAAGCACCTAAGTTTCCAAGTAAAGCAGTTTTGAGGAACCAAAGCTTTGGTAAATGCTAATAAACACAAGAATAAGTCAAAAAATGATTAAGAACGAAATAGTTAAGTAATAGCTTTGCAAAAAGGCTGAAAAAGTTACGGCCAAAAAACCTCAAAGAAACCCTAAAAACACCAAAATTATGAATCTCGAATCTCAAAAAGATGATACAAATAGAACGACCAAGCACATTTTTCCCCTTGTTTTAGGCCTATTTTTTGTGAGCTTCTCGCATCTAACTTTTGCTCAATCACCGGTTGCCTCACAAGAGTTTACTGTTGGTGATTATGCCGAGGTGGAAGTGACTACGAGTGGTGGACGAATCGAAGTGATCGGAAAAAATACGGCTAAAGTCACCGTAAACGCGATTGCTTATGTGAATGGAAGGAGGTCTTCAAATGCAAATTTAGATAACTGGTCTATAACCATAGAAGAAATTCAGGGCAAAATAGTAGCAAAAGCTGAAAAAGAAAGTAATATGGGGTGGTTACGAGGTGGAAATAACGTGAGCATTGCTTTCGAAATTGAAACGCCGGTTAATACAGAGCTCAATGCCAGAACTTCAGGGGGTTCGGTCAGTATTGAAAACTTGTCTGGGAACCAGTATGCTCGTACATCAGGCGGTAGCATGGAGGCCAACAATATCCAAGGAAATGTTGAGATGCGGACTTCTGGGGGGGCAATACGACTTGAAAATATCGATGGGCAAGCTGAAGTAGCTACTAGCGGTGGGTCAATACGTGCTAAAAAGGTAACTCAAGGACTAAAAGCCAGAACCAGTGGCGGCTCATTAAATCTTCAGGAAATATCAGGAAGTTTAGAGGCCAGAACATCGGGAGGTAGCATAGAAGTACATTTAATTAATCCTATTGAGTACATAGAAGTTTCAACTTCTGGGGGGAATGTAACCGTTGAAGTACCAGAAAACCTTGGATATGATTTAGCGTTAACCGGGAGTAGAGTTCGAACAGAGTTAAGAAATTTTACCGGGAGCTCTTCTAGAGATTCCATAAATGGAGCAATGAATGGGGGTGGGATACCTTTAAAAGCCCGGACCTCTGGGGGCTCTGTCTCGCTTAAGTATTATAAAGCGGCGTCTTAGATAGTTTTTATGGCTTGAGTTTTATTTTCCGATTAGTTAGTTAATGAATTTACGAGGGAGGAATCCCTCGTTTTTTCTTTAGAGTAATAGGTGGTATTTTGTGTCTATGCAAGAAATGAATGTAGAAAATAACACAGAAAGGGAACGACCAAGCTTTGAACAAGCTTTAAGAGAATTAGAACATATAGTTCAAGAGTTGGAAAAAGATGATGTGTCTCTAGAAAGATCTATTGAACTGTATCAAAAAGGGGTTGAACTCTCAAAAACATGCTCTGATTTATTAGAAAAAGCAGAGTTAAAAATTCAAGAGGTTCAGTCTAGCTCGAATTAATTTCTGGGTTAAAGCATGGATTCTATCAAACATACAGTGAATAACGAGTCTTTAGTGTCTGTTCCTATGGCAGGTCCCTTGTTAAGGAATATTGAATCGCCTGCGGATTTAAAAAAGCTCTCTTCGGCACAATTGCGAGAAGTTTCAGACGAATTACGCCAATTTATAATCGATATAGTTTCTGTGCATGGTGGTCATTTTGGAGCCTCTCTGGGCGTAGTTGAATTAACAGTTGCACTGCATTATGTCTACAATTCACCTCATGATAGTATTATTTGGGATGTTGGACACCAAGCTTATGGGCATAAAATTCTAACGGGTAGAAGAGATCAATTTCATACGAACCGTACCTATCAAGGCCTTTCGGGTTTTCCGAAGCGCTCGGAAAGTGAGCATGATGCATTTGGAGTCGGTCATTCGTCTACTTCCATTTCAGCTGCTCTTGGGATGGCAGTGGCAAACGACCTTGATGGAACAGGTAATAAAGTTGTCGCTGTTATCGGCGATGGCGCAATGACTGGTGGGCAAGCTTTTGAAGCGCTTAATAACGCTGGGTTCATGAATAAAGATGTGTTAGTTATTCTCAATGATAACAATATGTCCATTGATCCCAATGTGGGGGCTTTGAACGAATATTTAGCCGATATAACCAGCAGCAAAACATTTAACAGGGTTCGAGACGAAATTTACGATCTGTTAGGACACTTTAAGGCGGCCGGTGATACCATGCGAAAAATAGCTTCTCGCTTAGAGTCGGCCGTTACCGCGGCAGTGACTCCAGGGTCCTTGTTCCGTTCTTTTGGCTTCAAATATTATGGCCCTATCGATGGTCATGATGTTGATGGTCTTAGAAAAACGCTTGAAGATTTAAAAAATATTAAAGGACCCAAGCTTCTGCATGTAGTTACTGTAAAGGGGAAAGGTTTTGCACCTGCTGAGAGAGAACAAACTAAGTGGCATGCCCAAAGTTCACCATTCGACAAAATAACGGGGAAATCATTAGCTACTCCATCGGTTAAAGCGAAAGCCCCAAAGTATCAAGATGTATTTGGCGAGGCGTTAGTTCAACTAGCTCAAAAAAACGAACAAATCGTTAGCATGACACCGGCCATGCCTAGTGGTTCTAGTTTGCTGCCTATGATGCACGCTTTCCCAGATCGAGCGTTCGATGTTGGCATAGCGGAACAACACGCCGTTACATTTGCGGCGGGTTTAGCAGCACAGGGTAAAAAAGCTTTCTGTGCTATTTATTCTACCTTTTTACAACGTGGTTTTGATCAATTGGTTCATGATGTAGCTATTCAAAAACTACCCGTAGTTTTTTGTATTGATCGCGCGGGCGTGGTGGGTGCTGATGGACCTACACATCATGGGGCTTATGACATAAGTTATTTACGCTCGATTCCGAATTTGATAATTTCTTCGCCATTGAATGAGCAGGACCTCAGAGACATGATGTTTACCGCATCAGAGTATGATGAGGCGGCATGGGCTATTCGCTATCCAAGAGGCGCATCAACCGGTATGAGTGTGAGAGAGCATTTTGAGTCAATGCCCATTGGTAAAGGCAAAAAAATTAAGGATGGAGAGTTTGTTGCTATTGCAACATTTGGCCCCATTGGTAAATATGCCATTGAAGTTTGTGAGGCATACGCTGCCGAGGGGATTTACATTGCGCATTATGATATGCGATACGCTAAACCTTTAGATAAACAATTACTCAACGAAATTGCGTTGAAATTTGACCACGTGATTACATTGGAAGATGCGGCAGTGGTAGGTGGGTTTGGAAGTGCAATCGCTGAATATTATGCGACATTAGACATGGAAACTATAGAGGATACATCGGCCCGAGAAAATAAAAATTATCCACCCAGGCTGCACATCATGGGTTTGCCAGATAGAATTATCGAACATGGAACCCAGCGTGAACTACACGATGAAGTGGGCATAGGTCCAGACGGTTTAACGGAAAAAATTGCTTCTATATTTGCGCATCAAAAAGTTTCTGAATATAGCGCTTGATAAGCAGCTTTTTGTATGAGTTTAGGAATACACGATTTTGATTTCGAGTTACCGGAGCGACTAATTGCACAAAATCCCGCTTACCCTAGAGATCACGCCAAATTGTTGGTGTATGACCGTGCAACTCAACGTATTCAAGATCGCTACTTTTACGAGTTAGATAGCTTGCTAGAGGCGGATACCACACTGGTCTTAAACAATTCACGGGTCGAAAAATGCCGCTTATTGTTTGAAGGTGGAAAAACAGAAATTTTTGTGTTGGATACGATAGATCCGCATCACGTTCAGGCAATGGTTAGACCTGGAAAAAAGTTTAAAGTGGGAAAAAGAGTATTGTTGGCACCGGACTTGTATGCCGAGGTGCTCTCAATAACCGAAGATGGACTTCGGACATTGAAACTTTCACACTCACTAGGCGACGCAGTTTTTGGGCCATTTAAGCATACCCCCTTACCTCCTTATATTGCACAAAACGAAGCGTTATCTGAGGAGTATCAAACCATTTATGCCAAAGATGAGGGAAGTAAGGCGGCGCCTACTGCAGGGTTGCACTTTACCCCAGAATTAATGCAGCGTATTGCTGATTCGGGTATTTCTGTTGAAGAACTCACGTTACATGTGGGCATGGGTACCTTTGCACCCGTTAAGACCGAGCGAATTCAAGAGCATATCATGCATGAAGAGAGGTATTTTTTACCTGAAGAGGTCGCTGAGCGATTGAATAATTCACCCCATATTACAGCGGTGGGCACTACCAGTGTTCGGGTTTTAGAGTCGGTGGTAGCATTAAATATGGATGTTGAATCTGGGGCTATTAGAAAATTTAAAGCGGGAAGCGGTAGCACGGATATATTTATTACTCCAGGGTTCCATTACCAAGCGGTTGATGCACTAATTACCAATTTTCATCTTCCAAAAAGTACCCTTCTCATGCTGGTAGCTGCCTTCGTGGGCCTGGAAGAATTGCATCGCATATATGCTCATGCCATAGCTTCAGAATACAGGTTTTATTCTTTTGGCGATGCAATGTTGTTGAGATAAATCTACTGACATATGCCCATCTTCGGCTTTGGGCTGAAATTGAATTAAACCAAGGTTAATTTTTCCGATAAAAAGTTATAAAAGACCGAAAAAACACCATCGAAAATTATTATCTTTAGTTCTTATTTTAGGTAATCAGATACAAAATTGTTGTAAACCACTTGGTTTTACGTATTAACTGACCATCAGAATTACATACATGTCAAACGTAGTTACGATAAAGCGAGGCGTCAATATTGATCTCGTAGGGGAAACCAATCCTGAACTAGGCACCCCTCATTCCATCTCCACTGCAGCTCTTAAACCCTCTGATTTCCAAGGCGTTCGATTCAAGTTGTCCGTCAAAGAAGGGGATGAGGTAAAAGCGGGCTCGCCTCTTCTTTATAACAAAGATGTTGAGGCAATGAAATTTTGCTCACCCGTAAGCGGTGAAGTGGTTGCTATCGTTCGAGGTGCCCAACGAAGAATATTAGAAGTACGGGTGTTGGCGGATAAAAAAATCAAGTTTGAACATTTTGGTGCGGCAGACCCGCATAGCATAGATCGCTATGCTGTCATCGAAAAAATGCTCCAGAGTGGAGTATGGCCTATGCTTAAACAACGCCCGTATAATGTTGCAGCAAATCCAGAAATAACGCCTAAAGCAATTTTTATTTCTGGTTTTGATACCGCGCCCTTAGCGCCTGATATGGGGATAATTTTAGAGGGCCAGGAAAAAGAGTTTCAAGCAGGGGTAGATGCTCTAGCAAAATTGACGGATGGTCCGGTGCACTTAGGGCTTAGTGAATCTAAACCAACGGGTAAAACCTTGGCTTCTGTTAGAGGAGTTAAAGTTACCAAGTACAAAGGGCCGCATCCTGCCGGTTTAGTAGGTGTTCATATACATCATTTAGATCCCATAGATAAAGGTGAGCATGTGTGGACGATTGCACCTGAGCATGTAGTCATATTGGGGCGTCTATTTTTGACAGGAACGTATGATGCGCGTACGGTTGTGGCTTTATCTGGCAAGGAAATTAAAGCGCGACACTATGTCCAAACGGTGGTTGGAGCCTGCGTAAAAGAACTTTTAGAGAACAATTTATCTGATGATGTCCCCGTCCGAATCATTTCAGGAAATGTGTTAACAGGCACAAAGATAGAAGAAGATGGGTATATGGGATTTTATGAGCGCCAAATAACGGCTATTCGAGAAGGCGTCGAGCCAGAGTTATTTGGTTGGCTTATTCCCAAGCCAAACAAGTTCAGTATTTCCAGAGCACTCCCTTCGTGGTTTATGCGGCAGGTTGGCCAAGTGAAATATGACTTGGATACAAATAATCACGGAGAACTTCGGGCATTTGTGGTAAGTGGTGAATATGAAAAAGTATTTCCTTTTGACATATTTCCAGTACAACTGCTGAAGGCCATCTTGAACGAAGATATAGATGCCATGGAGAAATTAGGATTATATGAGCTAGTAGAGGAAGATTTTGCTCTGTGTGAGGTGGTTTGTACCTCAAAAATAAATGTTCAAAATATCGTGCGTGACGGATTAAATCTGTTACGATCCGAAGTAGGCTAAATTAGTACTAGGTTAATTCAAACGATAAACTATTCAATTTCCAATGAAAGCTTTACACCAATTCATTGACAGCAATGTTCACCCATTATTTAAAGAGGGATCTAAATTAGAGAAGTACTGGCCGGTTTATGACGGTTTTTACACCTTTTTATTTACACCCGGCCACACGGCCGATGGAAAGGCCCATATACGAGATGGGGTAGATTTAAAGCGCACCATGAATACAGTGATTACCGCATTAATACCCACCCTTCTATTTGGGATGTGGAATGTCGGATATCATCACTTTAATGCAATCGGAATTGACGCAACATTCTTTGAGCAATTTTTATTCGGCGCTATAAAAGTCATACCTATGGTGGTTGTTTCTTATGCAGTAGGCCTTGGTATAGAGTTTTTGTTTTGTGTTATTAAAGGGCACCAAATTGAAGAGGGATACTTAGTAAGCGGAATGTTGATACCGCTTATTATGCCGGTTGATTTACCCCTCTGGATGATGGCCTTGTCCGTAGCCTTTGCGGTAATTATTGGAAAAGAAGTGTTTGGTGGTACTGGGATGAATATTTTCAACCCAGCTTTGCTCGCTAGGGCATTTGCCTTTTTTGCTTATCCAACGTACATGTCAGGGGACAAAGTTTGGATTAACACTACGGGTACAGAAGGAATGATGGCGGTTGATGGTTTTTCAGGCGCCACAGCGCTTGGCGAATACGCTACGACCGGTATCTCTCAGTATAGTGCTCTGGACGCTTTTATTGGAATTATTCCTGGATCAGTTGGTGAAACATCAGTAATAGCGATTATGCTAGGTGCTGGACTACTGTTATTTACAGGTATCGCTAGTTGGAGAATCATGCTAAGTGCAGTGGTTGGTGGAGTTGTAATGGGGCTTATTTTCAACGCTGTTGCCCCATTTGCACTTAGTGCTGAACAACAGGCATTTATGGCAGTACCTTTTTGGCAACAATTAGTGATGGGAGGCTTTGCATTTGGTGTAGTATATATGGCTACAGATCCCGTCTCCGGATCGCAGACCGATACGGGTAAATATGTATATGGCTTTTTGATAGGGTTTCTATCCATCATGATTCGCGTATTCAATCCCGCATATCCTGAGGGAGTTATGTTGGCGATTTTATTTATGAATACGATGGCTCCTTTGGTAGACCATTACGTAATCCAAGCCAATATCAAGAAAAGAGAACAAAGATTAGCCCTTAAAACAGCGACGGCATAATTATGGATGTAAATAAAAATTCATACACCTTTCTATTCGCTACGGCCATGGTAGTAGTGGTAGCAGCTTCGTTATCCTTTGCGGCGACCAACTTAAAACCGTTCCAGGATACCAACGTAGAACAAGAAAAAATGCAAAGCATTTTGAGTTCTATCCAAATTCAAGTAGAGCGTTCTGAAGCACCGGAAGCATATGGTACATATATTAGAGAGGCGATAGTTTTGCAAAAAGGAGAAGCCATCGATGGGCAAGATGCTTTTGCAATTGATTTAGCCAAAGAGATTAGAAAATCAGACGAAGAACGTTTGTCTCCTTTATATATAGCCGATAAAGAAGGTGAAATCTACTACATTATACCATTGCAGGGTAACGGACTTTGGGGGCCTATATGGGGATATGTTTCTTTAAAGCAAGATATTAATACTGTGTATGGAGCAACCTTTGATCATAAAGCTGAAACACCTGGGCTAGGAGCCGAAATCAATACACCTGTATTTGAAGAGCAGTTCAAAGGAAAGCGTATGTTAGATTCTAATTTGACCTTTGTTGGTATTGATGTGCGTAAAGGAGATGCTTCTACCGAATATCAGGTAGATGGAATCTCAGGGGGTACCATTACTAGTGACGGAGTAGAAGCTATGATCCTAGACTGTGTAAAGGAGTATGTTCCTTTTCTTAAAGAGCATAGCGGCAATACAGCCACAGCAGCAATAATCAGTGAATAGCACCATAGCCAGATTAAGTTTATTCTTAAGACAGCCAATAAAACGACCTTATAATTCTGATCTAAACAGCCAATCCTTAATTAACCACTCATGGCCGACGTATTAGTAAAAAAAGAGGAAGCAAAAGACCTACTGGTCGACAAGCAACCTAAAGAACCTCTTTTTAGTAAAAAAAACAGAAAATTATTAAACGACCCGCTGAACGATAATAACCCGATCACCGTGCAGGTTTTGGGGATTTGTTCTGCTCTTGCCATAACAGTCAAGTTATATCCCGCATTGGTTATGTCCATTTCGGTGTTGTTTGTAATGGCTGCGGGGAATGTGATTGTATCGTTAATGAGAAACTTTATCCCTAATCGGATACGGATCATAGTACAGTTAGTTGTAGTTGCATCTCTTGTAGCTCTAGTGGATCAAGTACTAAAAGCCTTTGTATATGATGTGTCTAAAGAACTTTCTGTATTTGTAGGTCTTATCATTACCAACTGTATTATTATGGGCCGTTTAGAGGCATTTGCCTTAGGTAATACGGTTTGGAAATCCTTCTTAGATGGGATCGGTAATGCGTTTGGCTATGCTTGGATTTTATTAGCAGTAGCTTTTTTCAGAGAACTTTTAGGCTCAGGAACGTTGTTTGGTTTCCAAATTATACCCGACGCATGGTATTTAGCTAATGGTGGGTTTTATAGTAATAATGGATTTATGCTGCTTCCGCCCATGGCGCTTATAACGGTAGGTATCATCATATGGGTACAACGTGCTCGTAACACTAAATTGATAGAGGAGTAATCATTATGCAAGAACTCGTTAATTTATTTGTTAAAGCCATATTTGTTGACAATATGATATTTGCCTACTTCCTAGGCATGTGTTCATATTTAGCCGTATCGAAAAAAGTTTCTACTGCTGTAGGACTTGGAATAGCTGTAATTTTCGTACTAACGATCACCGTACCGGTAAATTTCTTATTAGAAAATTATATACTTCGCGAGGGCGCGCTATCTTGGCTAAGCCCAGCATTTGCTGAAGTGGACCTAAGTTTTCTATCCTTTATTTTATTTATTGCGGTAATTGCCTCCATGGTTCAGTTAGTAGAGATGACGGTAGAAAAGTTTTCTCCAGGTCTATATAATGCATTAGGTATTTTCTTACCACTAATTGCTGTGAACTGCGCTATTCTTGGTGGTTCACTATTCATGCAGGAAAGAAACTTTATCGGAATAACCGAAGCTACTGTTTTTGGATTCGGTAGTGGAATAGGTTGGTTTTTAGCTATCGTTGCTATTGCCGCCATTCGAGAAAAAATTCAATATTCAAACGTGCCTGCCCCTTTAAAAGGTTTAGGGATTACATTTATTGTAACCGGACTGATGGGGATTGCATTTATGTCCTTTATGGGTATTAAGTTATAACACCAAAACGTTTTTATACAATATCATCATGGCATTAGCAGCAACCACATTAATTGTATTTACCAGTGTAATAGTATTTTTTGTAGTAATACTACTTCTGGTATCTATTTTATTAGGAGCGAAATCTGTATTAACTCCATCAGGACCAGTTAAAATAACCATTAACGGTGAAAAAGAGATTGAGGTAGCCTCTGGGAGTACTTTATTGAGTACATTGGGAGACAATAAAATCTTTTTACCCTCTGCTTGTGGCGGTGGTGGAACTTGTGTTCAATGTAAGTGTCAGGTTCTTGAAGGTGGTGGAGAAATTTTACCAACGGAGACGCCGCATTTTACTCGAGCCGAACAAGCAGATAAATGGCGCCTAGGTTGTCAGGTTAAGGTAAAAGAAGACATGAACATTCAGATTCCTGAAGAAGTCTTTGGAATTAAGAAATGGCAAGCAAAAGTTGTGTCAAACTATAATGTGGCTTCATTTATCAAGGAATTTATCGTAGAAATTCCTGAGGAAATGGATTACAAAGCGGGTGGATATATACAGATAGAAATACCACCATGCGAAGTAGATTATAAAAACATTGACATTACCGCCCACCCGGAAGAGCACGATACCCCTGATAAATTTCAGCTCGAATGGGATAAATTTGGCCTATGGGATCTCAAAATGAAAAATGAGGAAACGGTAGAGCGCGCCTACTCAATGGCTAGTTACCCTGCAGAAGGGCGTAAAGTAATGCTTAATGTTCGAATTGCAACACCACCATGGGATAGAGCCAAAAACGGTTGGATGGATGTAAATCCAGGTATTGCTTCTTCGTTTATATTCGACAAGAAACCAGGTGATACGGTAACGATTTCAGGCCCGTATGGCGAATTCTTTATTAAAGAAGAGACCGAATCAGAAATGTTATACGTGGGAGGTGGAGCGGGTATGGCGCCAATGCGTTCTCATTTGTATCATCTGTTTAAAACTTTAGAAACAGGTCGAAAGGTTTCTTACTGGTATGGTGGTCGTTCTAGACGTGAATTATTCTATCTAGATCATTTTAAACAACTAGAAGACAAGTTCGATAATTTCAAATTCTATGTTGTTTTATCTGAACCACTCGAGGAAGATAATTGGGTTGAAAAGAAAGACATTAATGATCATAAAGGCGATGGTTTCTTAGGTTTCGTTCACCAAGCAGTGATAGATCAGTATTTATCTAAGCATCCTGAACCCGAAGAAATAGAATTTTATTTCTGTGGTCCTCCACTTATGAACCAAGCTGTTCAAAAAATGTGTGACGATTGGGGAGTGCCCGAAGAGAATGTGGCGTTTGATGACTTTGGTGGATAATATCAAAGCGTATGTATAGATTAATGCGAGTAAACGCAGCAAATAGAAACGGCCTTGGTCGTTTCTATTTTGTTTTAGGGCTATATACTTATCTACTGCTGGCAATCACATGTAGCCCATCCACGGCATATGAAACTTTACATGGGCAAGCCCAGGGATCTACTTATTCCATACAGTTTGCACAAGATCAATTGGTTGATGGCATAGAATTACACGGGGAGATAGATCAGTTGTTATCACGTATTGATTCTTCTATGAGCACCTACGTGCCAAGCTCACTCATTTCTAGTGTGAACCAATCTGAAGGTGCTTGGGTTAGAATCGATGATATGTTTATGAAAGTCTTGACTAGATCGATAGAGGTAGCCAACGAAACTGATGGCGCCTTTGATCCAACAATTGGCTCGGTCGTTCGATTATGGGGTTTTGGATTTGATGAAATTCGTGGGGACATTAGCGACAAAAATATCCAAGAAGCATTGGCACGTAGTGGATTCGATCAGATTAAGATTGATACTTTAGCTTCTAGTGTGAGCATCCCCAAAGGATTTTCTATTGATTTCAACGCTATTGCGCAGGGATTTTCGGTGGATACATTGGCGTTATTATTAGAATCTAAAGGCATACAAAACTACATGGTAGAATTAGGGGGAGAAGTTCGCACCCGAGGATATAATGCTCAAGGTGATCATTGGAATATTGGTATAGATCGCCCCATTAACGAATTAGCAACAGGCAGAGAATTACAGGCAATTATTACTTTGAAAAATCAATCCCTAGCTACTTCAGGTAATTATCGAAAATTTTGGATAGATGAACAGACCGGTATCAAATATGCTCATACTATAGACCCAAAAACGGGGCGACCAGCGATGAATCAATTACTAAGTGCAAGTATTGTGCATGTCGAGGCGACCATGGCAGACGCTTATGCCACCGCTTGTATGGTTTGGGGACATTTAAAGTGCATTGAGTTTCTAGAAGGTAATGCAGACTATTTTGGAGTACTTATCTATACCGATGAAGAAGGGAATTGGTTTACTTATTACAGCCCGGAGCTAAACATAACGATGGTTCAGACAGACTAAGATTGGTTGGAGTCTTCATTAAAATATTTCCTCCTAAACTAATAGTCATATCTAGACAAAAGGGCTAAACTCAGGCTCTTCTTTCTTCTGGCTTTGTGTGTTTTTGTCTTCACTTTTACACTTCTGGTCAGGTAGCGCGCCGCATAAACTACAAGCCTCTCCCTCCTCATTAAGGAATGGACTATTACTTGCACAGGTACCAGCAAATTCACCATCTTTTTTGGCCCATATTTTAATAGCTATACCAGCAAAGCCAATACCTAAAAAGGTTATAGCTAATAATAGAGTGGCAAAAAATGATTCCATGGATGGATTAATTTTAATGATAAGCTAAATCGAAATACTATTTAAAAATCGCATTATTTATGGTAAATGACAATAAAAGCTTGTTATAAATAGTCTGCTCGAGGAGTAAAATAGGTGCTTCTCAGTGAACATTTCCATATATTTATTGCTCATTATTTATGAATGCGCCCGTAGCTCAACTGGATAGAGTACCAGGTTTCGGCCCTGGGGGTTGGGGGTTCGAACCCTCCCGGGCGTACAACTAAATTAAGCTAAGTAACATAATTACAGTTATTTAGCTTTTTTATTTTGTAGGAACTGTACAAGTTTTGTACAACTTATCTATAGTTAAGAGTGTTATAGCATTAAATCAAGAGATGTATATCCTATCTAATATCTAAGTATCCAGATAGATCTACATTTAGGACATCTCGATAAGAATGAAATGTATTACTGCCACTTAGTTCTTTTCCAGGTATGTTTACACCTAAGACATTTCATTTCAGATCCATTTATTTCAACTAAAT
>CALKOA010000036.1 GCA_938091655.1 uncultured Balneolaceae bacterium
TGAAACCTCTAAATCCAAGGCCTCGGCCATAGTAGGATCTAGTTCTCCCGAAGTATACATCCCTAAGTAGCCCCTGCTTACAGAACCATCTTCAATGAGGTCATCCATAATACGTTTAGCTAATTTAACAGGAATGGCAAAACCAATTCCATCATTTCCACCCGAGCGTGAAGCGATGGCGGAATTTATTCCCACCAAAGTACCGTTCAAATCTACCAGGGCTCCACCCGAATTACCAGGATTGATCGCCGCGTCTGTTTGAATATAGTCCCCATATGCAGTTAGATTTAAGGAACGCCCACGAGCACTTACGATACCAAATGAAACCGTATGGGCAAGATCTTCGCTAAGAGGGCTACCAATAGCCAACACGAAGGATCCAACCTTAGCTTCATCACTATTACCCAAAGGTAAAGCTGGAGCCGCCCCTTCCTCAATTTGTAACACAGCGATATCAGTCATGGGATCGGTTCCAATTAACCTAGCCTCTAACTCTTGTCCGTCAAATAATCGAACCATTATTTGATCAGTATTATCAATTACATGATTATTGGTTAGGATATAACCTTCATCGGAGACTACCACTCCTGAACCCAAGCCCCTTTGTACGTACTCACGTGTATTATCTCTACTGTTTGGATTGCCGAAAAACATTGAAAATGGATCCATCACGCGAACTTCACGTGTTCTTTGTGTGGTAATGGTTACAACCGATGGGTTCGAATTTTCGGCAATCTCTACAATGGCATCGTTGAAATCCTTAAGCCGCATTACAGGTTTATCAAGCATCTCTGAACTAGGCAGCGAATCGTAGCGATTCTCTACAGATTCTAAGGAATCCATCACTCCTCCCGCGTCTGTTTTGCTCGTGGTAGCTCCGGTGTTAGCTCCCCGGTCAGCCGCGAGAAAGAATAGTGCAATTGGAATGAATAAGGATACAAGTAAAGCAAAAGTGGTGGTTGATGTACGCTTCATAAGCTTCATAAGATGTATTTTTTAATGGTTTTAAACATTTGTTCCCTTAACGAAGCAAGGGCGCCCTGTCGTATGTATTTGTCCAAATACATAGTGGCCGCCCAAGTTCGAATCCTCCAAACTCCAATTATATTGAGAATTGGAGTTTTACTAATGGATTACTATCTGCTTTTTTATCGCTTTTTCGTGTTTTTTGATGGTCAATCGAAGTATACCATCCTGATATTGGGCAGCAATGGTTTCCTTGTCTAGCCCTTGGGGGAGGTGAAAACTTCTATGAAAGGAACCATAAAACTGTTCCATTCTGTGCACATTGGTTTCTTTTGTTTCTTTCGCCGCTTTACGCTCGCCAGAAACATAAAGTACATCCTGTTCTACCTCTATCTGGATGTCTTCTTTGCGTACACCCGGTAACTCTAACAGGAACTCAAATTCCTGCTCGTTTTCACGGATATCAACCTTAGGGGTTAAATTGTTTGTAGTTTGAGCATTCGTTGGCTCAAAAAATTCATCCATTAGCTCGTTAAAGCTCTTTGATAGATGTCGGTAATTTGGTCGTGTATATCGTACTAGTGCCATAATTGGTACCTCAGTAATGTTTATCGTTTCACATTTAGTTTGAACTGATAAACACAAATGGTATGCCATTAGGCAAGTCCCATATCTATTACTGACAGCCCATTGTGTATCCTAAGTAGAATATGACGGGATTTCAGTGAAGTAAAATAGATTGTCAGAAAACTAAGTAAAAGAGACAGATACCATCTGAAAGTACGTCAGCTACCAAGAAAAACTGTCACTAGCCGTAGCTTTTTTTCCATTCCTTAGAGATAAGGAAAGCTAATTCTAAGGATTGTTCATAGTTAAGGCGTGGATCACAAAAAGTTTCATAATTCACATTTAGTCCATTTTCATCCAACCCTTTAGCGCCTCCAACGCACTCAGTCACATCATCACCTGTCAGCTCCAAGTGGACACTACCTAAGTAGCTTCCCTCCGATCTGTGGATGGCAAATGCATGCTTAAGTTCTTCCATTATGTGATCAAAATTACGGGTTTTGTAGTCATTTGTAGAAGAAAATGTATTTCCATGCATAGGATCAGAACTCCACACTACAGGAAAACCTTCTCCTCGTACCGCTTGTATAAGCCCAGGGAGTCCTTCTTGAATCTGATCTTTTCCAAACCGTGTGATCAGCACGATTTTTCCTGCTTCATGAGTAGGATTTAATTTCTCTATTAGCTTTAGGGTAGCATCAATAGTATATGGTGGGCCAATTTTTATTCCAATGGGATTTTCTATCCCACGTAAATATTCTACGTGAGCTTCATCTAAGTCACGGGTTCTGTTTCCTAACCATACCATATGGGCGCTTAAATTAAAATAGCCCTCTTTTCTTGGTACCTTTCTAGTTTGAGCGGAATCATAAAACAAATTAAGTGCCTCATGCGAGGTGTAAAAATCTACTTTTTGAGACTGTTGTAATCTTCGCTCAGACACTGCATCCATAAACTTTACCGCTTGGGTAATAGATTTCACCATTGATTCGTATTCTTGGTGATAGGGATTATTCTGCATAAAATCTAGCTCCCACTGCTCGGGATAATGTAAATCAGCAAAGCCTTCATCACCCAGTGCACGAATAAAATTCAAGGTCAGTCCAGCTTTATGATACCCTTCCAACAAACGTTTCGGATCAGGCACTCGCTTAGCTTGCTCTTTTTCAAAACCATTGATAAGGTCTCCACGATAATTGTGCATTTCAACCCCATCCACGGTTTCAAAAGCAGAGGAACGTGGCTTTGCATATTGTCCAGCCATTCTCCCAACCCTAATTACGGGCACCCCCATTTCATGTATCATGATAAAACTAGTCTGTAAAAGCACTTTTACCAAGTTCACAATCTTAGATGAACGGGTTAAATCAAAACTCTCGGCACAATCTCCGGCTTGAAACAAAAATGCTTTCCCCTTACTTACAGCGGCAAGTTTATCCTTTAGGGATTCAATCTCCCATGAAGTAACTAATGGAGGTAAGGTTTGTAACTCAGCGTAAGAGCGTTCTAGTTCTTCCTTATTTGGATAATCAGGAAGCTGTTGAATTGGAAATTCTCTCCAACTTGTTGGACTCCACTCAGCGGTACGTACAGACATAATAACTCAGTTTTACAATTTCGATAAGATAATGAGGGCAACTAACATACAGTATTTTTTGGAAAGCTACGTAAAAAAAGGAGTCCAAATAGAAGAATTTGCTTTAGATGTTTGGTAATTTAGCCTTTTGTTCTATTCGGCCGGCTAAACCCTATCAAGGAAGTTGTATGCAAGAGTCTATTGTTATTCGTGGAGCTCGCGAACACAATCTCAAAAACATTGATGTAAACATCCCTAGAGATGCACTAGTGGTAATCACGGGACTATCTGGCTCTGGCAAATCTTCTCTAGCCTTTGATACCATATATGCCGAAGGGCAGCGTCGTTTTTTAGAATCCTTATCGGCTTATGCCCGTCAATTCTTGGGCATGATGGAACGCCCTGCAGTAGACTTTATAGATGGTCTCTCGCCTGTTATTTCCATCGATCAAAAAACAACCAATCGCAATCCCCGTTCGACTGTGGGTACCGTGACCGAAATCTACGATTTTCTTCGTTTGTTGTACGCCCGGGTCGCAATTCCCTATTCCTATGCAACGGGCGTGAAAATGGAGAAACAAACGGCAGAACAAGTGGTATCTGCTATTCTTAGCCTAACTGAAGGCACCAAGGCTTACTGTCTAGCACCAGTTATTAGAGGGCGAAAAGGACATTACCGAGAGCTATTCGAGCAAATGATCAAACAGGGTTATTTACAAGCTCGTGTAGATGGGGAAATCATTGAGTTGGAAGCTGGACTCATGTTAGACCGGTACAAAACACATACCATAGAAATCGTAGTAGACCGTTTTGTGGTTAGCTCTAAGAGTGAAAAACGGATCGCCGACAGTGTCAGAACCGCTCTTGAAATGGCCGATGGAACCGTAGTTCTGGCGTTAAAGTCCAAAGATGGCTGGGAAGACCGTCTTTTTTCGCAAAAATTATTCGATCCGGAATCGGGTGTTGCGTATGAAGACCCAGCACCAAATTTATTTTCCTTTAATTCTCCCTTCGGAGCGTGCCCTACCTGTGATGGCTTAGGCCATGCATACGATGTTAGTTGGGAGCTCTTAGTTCCTAATACACAACAAAGTGTGGAGGAAGGAGGTATTCGCTTTCTCGGAAAACCGAGAGATATCTTTGCCTTTAAACAGCTGGAAGCCGTTTTAGCTCACTTTGGGAAGGATTTTAATTCTCCTATCACTAACTACTCTAGTGAACTCATTAACACAATCATGAAAGGAAGTGGTACCCAAAAATATGCGGTTACCTATGAATTTCGCTCCGATAAGGTTACTTATCAACACAGCTACAAAGGGCTTCGTGATACGATTATCGAACAGTACGAACAATCTAAATCTCCCAAGCAACGTGAAAAAGCCAAGGCTTTTATGTCTAAACTTAGCTGCCCAGACTGCGGCGGTGGGCGATTAAACAAAGAAGCACTTTCCTACAAGCTGGATACCTTTGGTATTCAGGATTTGGTACAAATGGACATCCAGGAACTCAGGGATACCTTATATAATATACACCTGAGCGATCGGCAGCAGCAAATAGGGCATCAAATTCTCAAAGAAATTAGAGATAGACTCGATTTTTTATTGAACGTAGGTCTCAATTACCTAAGCCTGAATCGAGAGGCTCAAACGCTGAGTGGTGGTGAGGCTCAACGAATTCGACTAGCTACCCAAATTGGAACGCAGCTTGTGGGAGTTCTCTACATACTCGATGAACCTAGTATTGGACTCCATCAACGAGATAATAAGAAACTTATACAATCTCTTGAAACCCTCCGTGACCTTGGAAATAGCGTTATCGTGGTAGAGCATGACCGCGATACTATCGAGAAAGCTGACTATGTGATTGATATGGGGCCTGGTGCAGGCGCATATGGAGGATATATTGTAACCCAGGGCAAACCAAATGAATTGAACCCAGAATCGATGACCGCTCGTTTTTTACGAGACCAAGAACAAGTCACCGTTGCAGAAGCCCCTAGAACAGGGAATTCAAAAAAAATCAGTATTACGAATGCTCGAGGGCATAATCTTCGATCGGTAGATTTGGAGTTTCCCTTAGGTACTTTCGTTGCAGTAACTGGGGTTAGTGGTTCCGGAAAAAGCTCACTCATCAACCAGACATTAGTTCCTATTCTATCGAACCATTTTTATAAATCTAAAGCGGTTCCTTTACCCTACGATGAGGTTCAAGGGATAGATAATGTGGACAAAATTATATCCATAGACCAAAGCCCTATAGGCAGAACGCCTCGTTCCAATCCTGGGACCTATACTAAGGTATTTGATCACATTAGAAGACTCTTTGCAGAATTACCTGAATCTAAGATACGCGGCTATGATCAGGGCCGATTTTCATTCAATGTAAAAGGTGGGCGTTGCGAAACCTGTAAAGGTGATGGAGTTCGAAAAATAGAAATGAACTTTCTCCCTGATGTGTACGTATCCTGTGAAACCTGTCAAGGACGCCGATATAACCGCGAGACATTGGAAATATACTTCCGGGAGAAAAATATTTCTGAAGTCTTAGAAATGCCTATATCGGAAGGAGTTGAATTTTTTAGCTCTCAACCGGCTATTTCTAGAATACTTCAAACACTCACTTCCGTTGGTTTGGGATACTTAACCCTTGGTCAATCCAGTACTACCTTATCTGGTGGTGAAGCTCAACGGATAAAACTAGCCCGAGAGCTCTCAAAAATAGGAACAGGCAATACCCTTTATGTTATGGATGAACCTACTACGGGTTTGCATTTTCAAGATGTTCGTCTTTTAGTGAATGTAATTCAGCAATTAGTGGATAAAGGGAACACCGTAATGGTCATCGAGCACAACTTAGACGTGATTAAGGCCGCCGACTGGGTTATAGACTTAGGACCGGAAGGGGGTAAATCTGGAGGACAAATAGTGGCACAAGGAAGTCCAAAAAGTATTTCTGAAGTTCAGAATTCACACACAGGGCAGTTTTTGAAACAAGAATTTGAACGACTATCTACCGTTGTAGGAAAGTTCTGAGCTTACTATCTTGAAGGTCCTAATATGAATTTTTTCCGCATACATATTCTTAAAAAAGTTAGCCTGAGCCTACTGCTGTGTGCGTTCATTATTCAGAGCATACCCATGCTTGAAAATGAACTCGAGAATCAACGGTTCACACAATGGCTCAACAAACACTTTGATCGCTCATTGACTGCACATCAGTATCCTGAGCTCTCGGATCCAGAAAGCCTTGAGTCCATACGTCTGCACCTGCAGAAGTTATGGAATGAAAGTGAAAATGTGGATCAATGGACTATTGCAGTTAAGGATTATTTAAAACAAAAAAATCTAGATCAAGAACTTCTCGAAGAGTGGAATATGCTGGATCATATGGATCAGCATCAGCACATGGCCATACTTCAAGAGCCAAGAGTGCACGCACTCAATAATCAGGCCCAAGCTAAATTACCAAAACTTACGAGTCCTGCCCATTTAGTTGAGCCCACTACCCACAAGAACCAAAAGGTTTTATTCACCACCCTTCTCAGGCCAAGCTACCCTTCTACTGCGGAAGTGCGCCCTATGGGTAGTGGAATTGCCATTGGTGCTCCTTAGCTCCCATCACTTAGTTTTTTCTTTTTAGGTTCGAATAAAGCGAACCCTCCAATCATTTTTTATTAACAATAAAACACTATTATCATGCAAGGAAACGGATTTAAACTCGGTGTGATCGCGGCATTTTTTGCCCTTACACTATATTACTTGTATCCAACCATTATTTGGAACTTGGAACAACGACAAATGAGTACCTTCTCAGAAGAAGAGCGTACTCAATACGAAATGGATAACGCTGAAAAACTTTCCAACCTAAAAGAAAATATCCTTTCATTAGGCTTGGACTTACAAGGCGGTATGCATGTTACTCTCGAGGTTGGTACTCCGCAACTAATTTTAGAATTAGCAGGAAGTAACCGCGATAACGAGCTCGACGAGGTTGTTCAATTAGCTCAAGAAGTAGCAGAGGAAAACGACACTGATTTCATTGATGAAATGCAGCTCGAGTTTGAGAGAAGAGACTCAGATGCGCGATTAAGTCGGTATTATCGAAGCGAATCTCAAAACATCACACGGCGTTCTACTAATGACGAGATTGTAGCTTTTCTTAAAATACAACGCGATGCAGCACTCGACCGAGCTATTGAAATTATTCGAACTCGGGTCGACCGCTTTGGTGTAACTGAACCATCTATCGTTAAACAGGGACAGAGCCGTATTGTAGTAGAATTACCTGGTGTGGATGACGAGGAACGAGTGCGAAATTTATTAAAAGGTACTGCGCGTCTAGAATTCCGAACTGGTGCAGATGCCCAAGACTTTTCTAATTTCAGAAACCGTGCCATCGAATTTTACAATGTAGAAGCGGATAGTTCTGATAGCCTAAACCTAAGCGGCCCCTCCAATGCTCTTCTAGAGCGAATGTCGTTCATTCAAACACAAAGCCCCTACGTTTTCGGATATGCTATGGCCGAAGATACCGCGGCGATCATGGACTTGCTTAGTACATCTGATATTCAACGATTAATGCCAAGAAATACTGTTGTATTGTGGGGTTCTAGGTCAATTGGATTTGAAGGTGGTGTAGAACAGTTTGCTCTGTACGGGATACGGGATAATGCCGAATTAACTGGGGAGGTAATTGAAGAAGCATCTATTCAATTCGATCCAACCACTAATGTTCCTGAGGTTTCTATGGGAATGAACAGTGAAGGCGCGAGAGTATGGAGTCGAATTACGGGAGCCAATATTGGCAAACCCATCGCTATTGTACTGGACGGATATGTGGTTTCTTATCCAAATGTGTCAACCAAGATTACCGGTGGAAATTCCAGCATAACGGGCCTAGAAAATGTTGCAGAAGCCGAAGATCTAGTGAATATTTTACTATCTGGTGCACTGCCGGCCCCACTTCGGATTATGGAAGAACGAACCGTTGGTGCCACCTTGGGTGAAAGCTCTATTCAAGCAGGCTTCCGATCGGTCCTTTTTGGATTATCCATTGTGGCGATTTTCATGATCGTATATTACCGAACAGGTGGTGGCGTTGCCGATTTAGCCCTTCTACTAAACATCATTTTTATCCTCGGTATTCTGGCAGGATTCAAAGCTACTTTAACTTTACCAGGTATGGCAGGTATCGTATTAACTATCGGTATGGCCGTCGATGCCAACGTGCTAATATTTGATCGAATCCGTGAAGAACAACGAGGTGGAAAAACCATGAAAGCTGCGATCTCAGCAGGTTATGCGAATGCGATGAGTGCCATCATAGATGCTAATGTAACCACAGGTTTTGTGGCTTTAATCCTAATGAGTTTTGGGGTAGGTCCTATAAAAGGTTTTGCTGTAACTCTGCTTGCGGGTATTGCATGTTCACTCTTTAGTGCCATCGTTATCACGCGTGTAGTCATCGACTACTTAACCCGCAACAAATCAGAAGCCGTTAGCTTCGGTTAATAAAAATTTAACATAAAAGGTACTTATTATGAGATGGTTTGAAACACCCAACATTGATTTTTTAGGCAAACGTAAAATTGCCTACGCCCTTTCGAGTATATTATTTGTAGCATCTTTAGCTATAATTTTTACAAAGGGCTTACAATATGGAATTGACTTCCGAGGGGGTAAAGAATTCGTTTATGTATTCGATGCTCCAGTAAACACACAAGATGTTCGATCTTTTTTAACGGAACCCTTAGGATCCTCACCCGAAGTAAAGCTATTTGGATCGGACTCTGAGATTCTTATCCGAACTGACAATGAATTAAGCACCGACGAAGTACAGAATCTGATTGAGGATGCCATTAGTGCCAATATCAGTGGAGCAAATTTCAGCATGGAAAAGAGCGATTCAATTGGTCCCAGATTTGCTGAGGATTTAAAAGGAGCAGCTGCTCAATCCGTCATTTACGCGATTGTTATCATTTTCATTTATATCCTCATTCGATTCCGAAAATGGACTTTTTCAGCAGGAGCGGTTGCTGCATTGCTTCATGATGTGGTGATCACACTAGGCATATTCACCTTGCTGAGCGATGTAGTCTCATTCAATTTATTAATCGATCAAAATATTATTGCCGCTTTTCTAACCATTGTTGGTTACTCCTTAAATGATACGGTGGTTGTATTTGATAGGATTCGAGAAAATAAATTGGTTCATAAAGGCATGGACACTATTGAAATGTTCAATAAAAGTCTAAACGATACGCTCAGCCGAACCGTAATTACTTCATTAACTACCTTCTTTGTGGTAACTATTCTGTTTATATTCGGTGGAGAGGTCTTGAAAGGTTTGTCTTTTGCACTTATAATAGGTGTAATTTTAGGTACCTATAGCTCACTTTTTGTAGCTAGCCCTCTTATACTTGAATTAGATACAAAAAAAACCACTAAATAAACCTTAGTATTATCATGAGTTATCAAACGTCAGAACGTTACAACTGCGTTGTCATTCAATTTAAAGGCAATGTTATGGGAGGACCCGATGCGGTCAGTTTAAACGAAGAATTACATGCCTTAATCGATTTAAATAAAACAAATATAATTGTTGATTTATCTAAGGTAAAGTTTATGAATTCTTCGGGTTTAGGTATGCTTATAGGTGGGCTAACCACTATGAAAAAAGCGGGAGGCGATCTACGAATTGCCAATGCAACCGATAAAATTCAAAGCCTTTTGGTGGTAACCAAACTCATCACCGTGTTTAAACATTTCCATTCGGTGGATGATGCGGTAGCATCTTACAAAGAAGATGCCTAACACCCCAGGCTTATCATTAGTCTTAACTAAGGGGTGTAGCTTAATACACCCCTTTTTTATTGTTTATCTTTATTTATTGATCACTTAGCAATCATTTATGTCTACCAGAGTAGTAATTGGCGCCCAATGGGGCGATGAAGGAAAAGGTAAAATAGTTGACCTTCTTAGTAAAGAATCTCAATATATAGTACGATTCCAAGGAGGTGCAAATGCCGGCCATACCCTTAAATTTGACGATAAAGAAGTAGTACTTCATCTCATCCCATCGGGCATTTTTAATGGAGATGGGATTTGTATAATCGGGAATGGTGTTGTCATCGACCCTATTGCATTACTAGAAGAAATCGATCAAGTTCACTCAATGGGCTTTAGCCTAGAGAATCGATTCTTCATTTCAGAAACAGCCCATGTAATCCTTCCTTATCACAAGATTCTTGACCAAATGAAGGAAAAAAATAAAGGGGCCAAAGCTATTGGTACCACAGGGCGTGGTATTGGGCCTGCTTATGTGAGTAAAGTAGCGAGAATTGGGATCCGGATGATTGATTTGTTAGATACGGAGGTACTTCATCAAAAGCTCATTCAAAATATAGAAGACATAAATCGGGCTCTTGAAAATATTTATGAAGAACCAACTATCGATGCCCAAGAACTAATTAATGAGCTTGATGGCGCTATTACTAAATTGAGTCCTTACATTTGTAACACTACGCATATGTTACATGAAGCGCTTGAGAGGGATGAAAATATATTGTTAGAAGGGGCTCAGGGATGCCTACTAGATGTTGACCATGGTACCTACCCCTATGTAACTTCCTCATCTCCTACCTCTGGAGGAGCCTGTACGGGTAGTGGTATTCCACCCTTAGCTATTACACAAGCAATGGGGATCACCAAAGCTTATTGTACTCGAGTTGGAAATGGCCCTTTTCCCACAGAACTCATGGAAGAAACAGGTGAATTACTTCGCAAAAAAGGTCATGAATTTGGTGCAACTACAGGGCGTCCACGCCGATGTGGATGGCTGGATTTAGTTGCGTTAAAGTATGCATGCCGAATTAACGGACTTAATGAATTAACGCTAACCAAGATGGATGTGATGGATGGCTTTGACATCATTAAAGTATGTACATCTTACCGAATTGATGAAGCAGAAACCAAAGTGTTCCCTTTGGGTCTTAAAAAGCTGGAAAAAGTGGAACCTATCTACACGGAACTGCAAGGTTGGGATCAAGATATTTCAGGTATCACCACTTGGGACGAATTACCTAGCTCGGCTCAAGAATACATTCGGTTTATTGAAGATTATTTAGGTGTTCCATTTAAAATTATTTCTACAGGACCTAAGCGAAACGAAACCATTATTCGTTAGTATTGGTATTCTTTCTAAGGCGGGCAGATACTTCTCCGACCAGTACAACTATAGCAGCACCAACAGCGGTATATAATGGCCAGGCAAGAGCTAAAGGCTCTCCAGGTAGTAGATTTTGGACTGGACCATTTACCATGAACAGCAGACTTATCAACCCGGAGAAAAAACCTGTCAATGCATCTCTGGATTGAGCTTTCTTGCTAATCAAACCCAATAAAAAAGCTCCAAGCAACCCACCATAGGTATAGGAAGCTATCCCTAAGCCCAATTCGACTACCGTTGGTCGTTCCCCAGCCTGAAGTTGTAGGGAGGCGAAGATAAGGGCGGAAACACTTAATACGAATCCCCATGCAAGAGTAATGCCCCTTGACAAGCTAAGTTCTTCCACAGCGCTTAATACTTTTTTCCGGTAAGGAATAATCACATCATACAATGTGGTAGAGGCTAAGGCATTTAGTGATGAACTTAAACTACTCATTGCAGCAGCAAACAAAGCGGCTACAATAAGTCCAGAAACTCCAACGGGCATTTGTTCTACAATGTACTTGGCAAATATTTCATCTTGAGTTCGTAATCCAAGAGCAGCCACATCTGCCCCTTCGTAAAAGGTATAGAGCAATAATCCAATGAATAGAAACAATGAAAATTGTAGGATAACCACGATACCACTTCCAATAAGTGCTTTTTGCCCAGAACCTAACGATCCTGTTGCAAGCAGACGTTGTACAAGCAAATGATCCGTGCCATGAGATGCCAAGGAAAAAACCGCCCCACCAAGTAAGGATATGCCAAAGACGTAGGGTTGCTCCAAATAGCTTTTCCAACTCCCCTCCCAACCCCAATCAAACCATTGAGTTTTTCCGGAAGCTACCACCGCCTGATGAAACGATTGCCAACCATCGGGTAGGGCTTGAACCAATAGCAGCCCAGCGAGAATAGCACCTCCGAGATACACCCCAAGTTGGATCACATCCATCCACACCACCGCCTTAATCCCTCCTAAAAATGTATATAAAAGTGTAACCAAGGTGATCACCAGTATAGCCATTAGATATAGTTGAAAATCATCCCATGCCTCGAATGCTCCCCCAAAGCGTAATAAAACAGCCAAAGGAATGGCTGTGGCAAATAAACGGACCCCGTCTGCTAATAAGCGTGTAAACATGAAGGTGATCGAGGTGGCATTCCGCATGGAAGGACCAAACCGGCGTTCTAAAAAGGTGTAGGCTGTAAACATTTCACCCTCAAAATATCGCGGTAAAAATACCAGTGCGACAATCACTCTCCCAATAAAATACCCAATAGTAATTTGCAAAAATGTAAGGTTACCACCGTAAGCAACAGCAGGAATACTAATAAAGGTTAACGTGGAGGTCTCGGTGGCAACTACAGAAAACAACACTGCCCACCACGGCAGCCCCTTTCCTCCTAAGAAGTAGTCCCTTGCGTTTTGTTGTTTACCCGAGGCTTTTAAGCCGAAATATGCCACAAAGATCATGTAAACAACCCAAACAACATAATCCAACCAACCAAAAGCTGTTG
Source organism: uncultured Balneolaceae bacterium (assembly GCA_938091655.1). GTDB lineage: Bacteria > Bacteroidota > Rhodothermia > Balneolales > Balneolaceae > UBA1275. The sequence continues at coordinate 12,836 of CALKOA010000036.1, forward strand.
CAGTACTCTCCATTTCTAGGCCCATTTTTGTAAAAATGCCACCGCCTCTTTCATCGCTAAACCTCTATGGCTAATGCTATTTTTTTGCTCAGAACCCATTTCAGCAAAACTTTGCTCAAATCCATCTGGCACGAAAATAGGGTCATAACCAAAGCCTTTTACTCCTTTCCTATATCTAGAAATTTGACCCGTGCAAACACCTTCAAAAATCCACTGTTTGTCTGCGTCTACAAAGGCAACTACCGTTCGAAATTGTGCATTTCGCTGCTCAATATCCTCCATTTGTGAGAGCAACTTTTCAACATTGTCATCATAACTGGCCTGTTCTCCTGCATACCGAGCAGAAAAGACCCCTGGCGCTCCATTCAAAGCTGTAACCTCTAAGCCAGTATCATCGGCCAAGCTAGGCAAGCCGGTTACCATTGCAACATAATGAGCTTTTTTCAATGCATTTCCTTCTAAAGTCAACGCATCCTCATCTACCTCTTCAAGTTCTGGAAAATCAGTAGTAGATAAGACACGAAGATCCGGTAAGGAAAGTAGTTCTCTAAGCTCTTGGATTTTATTTGGGTTACGGGAGGCTAGTACAATCTCATTCATATTATTTCAACAATTCATGCATTTGTTGCCAACTCAGTCTTGGGCCATATTGTCCAACTACTTTTGAGGCAGCTTTGGTCGCTAACTTACCCGATGCAGCGTAGCCTAATCCATTGGTAATCCCATATAAAAAACTACCCGCAAACATATCACCAGCTCCATTGGTGTCTACCGCTTTCACTGGAAATGGCTCTATATCAATAAAGGTTTCTCCATCAAAAATCATTGCGCCATTTTTACCCATCGTAATAACAAAGCGCTTGGCATCTTTTTTTAATGCTTCACGAGCTTCCAGCAGGCTCGATGCTCCCGTGTAGGCTTTTGCTTCCTCTTCGTTACAAAATAATAAATCGACCGACGCACCTATGACATCCTGAAATTTAGGCCTAAACGCTTGAACTATAGAAGGGTCGGAAAGGGTAATAGAACTTCGTACTCCATGTTCTTCTGCAATAGAAAAGGTTTTTTTCATCGCATCAAAGCCATCCTCGGTTGCAACCAAATATCCTTCTACATATACATACTCTGAGGATTGTATCGCTAATGGTGAAAGTTCTTGTATGGACAGCTCTGAACTTATTCCTAGGAACGTATTCATGGTTCGATCGGAGTCCTCTGAAACCATCACCAGGCATTTACCCGTTGTCCCTGCTTGCCTTGCTTGGCCGTCTAAATTTGTTTGAACTCCCGCATTGGCCATATCGGCCAGATAGAAATCTCCAAATTCATCAGCTGCAACTTTGCAAGAATAATAGGCACGACCTCCTAGTTGACTAATAGCAATCATGGTATTCGCAGCTGACCCCCCCGATTTACGTTCATAATCGTGATGTAACATAGCCTCTAATAGGCGCTGTTGAGTTGCTTCATTAACCAGTGTCATTAGTCCTTTAGCCACTTGCTGTTCTCTTAAAAATTCAGTGGAAATCTTACATTCTAAATCGACAAGGGCATTTCCAACCCCGTATACATTATATTTTTTCATGCTCATTATGTTAATTCAAACCGAATAAGGTATGACCAACGGTCTGGGTAATAAATGTGATGGTACACCAATAAGGTAAGCAGGCTTGAGATTCATAAAAAATCTTTCCTTAGACTCTCTATATTCTACCATGTCATATACTTCCTTAATTCAGCACTTCAAACGGATGGCCGAAGGCTATTTTCCAGAAGAACCCTACTACGGTGAAATGCATCCTGCCCCCAGGGATACCAATGCACCACAAATTAGCACCCATAGCACAAACCAGACCCCAGACCAGACCCCACAAAAACCTCTTAAAGACATTGTTTATACCGAAAGTGCCGTATGTATCCCGCTTTATCAAGCCCCGTCCAACCGCATAGGACCAACCCCATCGTTTGAGGATGCTACACTTGAAATAATTTATACCTTACGAAAACAGCACCTCAGCCATGGCGGGCAAATCAGTTTTCCTGGTGGGCGCCTTGACCCGAATGAAAAAACGGAACAAGCAGTAGCTAGAGAGATAGAAGAAGAACTATCCATTAAAGCTGAAACGGTTGAGCTCATTGGAGAACTCCCAACCTTTTATTTACATCACAGTAAACACAAGATAACTCCTTTTATTGCATGGTTACATGATATAGAAAATATGAATGCAAGCCCCAATGAGGTGGATGAAATCATTCGAGTACCCCATGAGCAGCTGCTGGACACAAAACGAATAAAAATGGAACAATGGACCCTTCGTAATCAAATATATAACGTACCCTTTTACAATATACATCGAGTCCCTTTGTGGGGAGCTACCGCTGTGATTACAGCAGAATGGTTACGCTTTTATCAAACACTGACTGCTAAAAAAACGGTTAGAAAGACCTAACTAAGTAAATCTGCAGCTTGCTTACCAAGTCCGGTACTCAATGCTACCCCCATCCCACTCAAGCCTACCGCCCAAACTATATTCTGGGATGGTTCAGCTTTGATAATTGGATTTTTTTCAGGAGTGAATCCCATAATTCCCGACCACTCATATTCTACCCCATGAGGATCAATCCCTAACACCTCGTTCATATACCCAAACAAGAAAGATTTGATATCTTTGTTAATCCCAAATTGAGTGGTGTTTTCACCGGAAACATCCACATGCCTAGCTCCCCCCAACAACAAGCGATGTGCCCCAACATTTCGAAAATAAATGTATCCTTGGTGAGCGTGAAAGGTTCCTTGCCATGGTTGAGAATCTAATACTTTGGTAAGCAGCACCAAACCTCGCCCAGGGCTCACCGAAATATCTTTATCAAGTGATGTTGAAAACGCATTGGTTGCAAAAATGACTGATGAGCTATGAATCTGTCGATGTTGTTGGCTAGGATCTTCAACAGTCAAACAAACGCCATTCGCTTTTTTCGACACATCTACTAAACTCTGACCCCAGGCCAAGCTTATCCCCATCTTCTCACACAATAGTGCAAATCCAGACCACGCTTTTGCGGGTTGAAGTTGTCCCTCTCTCGGCATAAAAATAGCTGAGTAGCCATTAATGGTTGTTGGTTTGTACCAATGATCCAGACCTGTTCTTTTCTTTAAGGCTGTGTTACATTGAGCTAAATGAGTCAACACCCTCTCAAATTCTGCTTTATCAATAAATAGTTCATGCCCGCCCAAAGGTTCATATCCTATGGCTACATCACCCAGAATACTTCTTAGCAAGGATAAACCCTGCCAACGTTCATGCATTCGATCCCATACTCGCTCCGGCCGTTCTAACTGGCTATCAGCGATAAATTCCCCTATCGTTCCAATGCACGCAAAGCCTGCATTCCTAGTACTTGCCCCCAATGGAGGAAGGTGACGATCGATAAGAGCAATTTTGGCGGTTGGATGCATTTTAGCTAAATGATAGGCCGCTGATAAACCTGTAAATCCTGCTCCAACTACAACAAAATCATAGTTTTTTTTCAATGGTTTGTACGCCAGATAACTGGTTAATGCTTGATCCCAACACAACTCTCTTTCCCAGTATGACCACTGAGCATGGCTTGGGCGATGAACGGATTTTTGCACAATCATTACATTACCTCAGGCTTATTCTTTCGATGTTTCACCCGAACCACCAATAGCTAATGATACCATTAAGGGCATTGCCGTTTCAAAAAAACCAGGATCTACATTGTATTTTGGATGATGCCAAACATACGTTGAAGCACTTTCTTGAGCCCCACTACCGACAAAGAAAAAAGCACCTGGGAAAAATTGCTGATAAAACGAAAAATCCTCTCCAGCCATGATAGGACGTTCCATTTCTACGACTTTATCAGGTGTAAATAAGTTCTTTGCATGACTAAGTACTTTTTTTGCAGCCCGCTCATCATTGATTACGGCAGGGTATCCTTTGTTAATCGTCAAGGAAATTTCAGCATCATGAGCTTGAGCAATACCCACACAAATTTGGTGCATTCGTTGCTCAATACGCTTGGCCGTAGCGCTAGAAAAGCTTCTTATTGTTCCCCATAATTGAAGCTTTTCCGGAATTATGTTGTGAGCTGTACCTCCCTCAATTCTGCCAATCGTTACCACTGCCGAATCTGTTGGATCAACGCTTCGACTTACAATAGTTTGAAAGGCGGAGATGCATTCAGCTGCAATCACCACAGGATCGATGGCTTCGTGCGGACGCGCCGCGTGTCCACCAACCCCGCGAATAGTCACGTGAAACTCATCCGGAGCCGCCATTAATTCCCCAGGACGAGTGGCAATGGTTCCCACTTTATGCGAAGGAGAGGTATGCAAACCAAATATCTGCTGAATGGGAAACTGTTGCAACCATCCTGTCTCACAAAGTAAACGCCCACCTCCTGGCAATGTTTCTTCACCAGGTTGGAAAATTAACAGCACCTTTCCCGATATATGGGAGGTATGTTTCGCTAGTACTCGCGCGACTCCTAATAAATTAGCGGTATGCGCATCATGACCGCAACAGTGGGCTATCCCTGGTCGCGTTGAAAAAAAATCAGCTTTAGCTTCGCCCTCCTCCTGTATGGGCAGCGCGTCGATATCTGCTCTCAAGGCAACTACTCTATCCGACGCAATGTCCCCCTCAATAATTGCTACACAACCTGTGTCCAAAGGTCTTTCAACCGCCAAACCTAGCTGCGTTAATTTCTGCTCAATATAGTTGGTTGTTTCAAATTCCTGATAACTTAATTCGGGAAAACGATGCAGATATTCCCTTTCTTCATTAGCCTGTTTTAGATAAGGAGTACACCACTGTTGAATGTTCATCGGGTAGTTGATATAGGAGTTGTTTGGGCTGAAACTTTCGTACAAGTTCTTCGTATGTTCTTATACACTTATAATGTAGGAAAACTATGCGTTCATTTTCTTGGGAAATCTTTGTTGCAGCTATTCTGCTATTTTTTGTGGCTATACTAGTGAGCAACGAAAAAGAGGCAGAAGAAAAACGTGATCGACGAGAAACTCGACCTACGATTACATTGGAAAAAAGTATTGCCAATACCATTGAGAAATCTATGCAAGCCGCTAATGAAGCTGTAGAAGCAAGTAGCAGGGCCGCGGCTACAGAAACCCGTGAGGCAGGACAAGATGGAGCGGAGAATGTTGACTCTAGGACTCAAAACCTAGAATCGAAAATTGAGGAAAAAGCCAGGGAAATAGAACAGAAAATTAAAGAGAAC
>CALKOA010000037.1 GCA_938091655.1 uncultured Balneolaceae bacterium
TGGTGGTTCTTGTTCAGGGTCCAATGGGGGTGGTAGAACCATCCCAATACCCGTATCCACATTTATCGTTGTCGTAACCAAGAAGAAAATAAGCAAGAGGAATGCGATATCGGCCATTGAAGAACCGTTAATCTCAGCACCTTCTCGTTTTTTCTTTTTTAACATCATGGTTATGACTCCCTAGAATTTAAACGTTCCGCGTAGTCCAGTGAACACTATAGAGGCGATCATGATAGCCATCATCCCCATAGTAGTTAACACTCCAGCTTTGGTTACATCGTTCGTTGCAACATAGGATATTCCAAAAATGATTACTGGAGTTGATATCAATGCGATACGCTTGAAATCTTGTTTACCTTGGGCTATTCCACGTACTCCTGAAAAGATCATGGATAAGATACCCAATCCCATTAGAACAAAGGCTCCGATAACAGCAATTTGTACAATCAATGCACTAGTCATAATGACCTCCTTACTCTACAGGTTATGGGTTAGTCTTCTGATTCAGTTGTTTCAGCAACTGCAATCAGTGGCTTTCCTTCCTGAAGTAGAATGATTGAGTCAATTAGTGTGATGGAACTTTCTTCCATTTCAGCTATTAGGCGGTCAATTTTAGATACACAATAATTGTATCCGATCTGCAGTATGATACCTGCAATCAAACCACCTGCTGTTGTTAAAAGTGCTGTTTTGATACCACCAGCAACAATACTAGGGGAAATATCCGAAGCTGCTTCGATGTCATCAAAAGCCTCGATCATACCAACTACCGTTCCTAAGAAACCAAATAGTGGGGCAATTGCGATAAATAGTGATAACCAAACAAGACCTCTTTCAAGGAAGCTCATCTCGATGGATCCATAGGCTGCTATAGCTTTTTCAGCTGCATCTATACCTTCATGTGAACGCATTAATCCTGCTTGGAATACAGATGCTACTGGACCTCGAGTTTGAGAGCAAAGCTCTTCGGCAGCTTCAATACCGCCTTCTTGTAAAGCTTCTTGGACACTCACAATGAATTTACGCGTGTTAATGTCAGCTAAATTAAGAGTAATGATTCGCTCGAGGAATATGGCTAGACCCGCGATAAGGGTGATGAGTACTGGCCACATCCATCCTCCATCATTACCTTCGTTAAATTTTTCAACGATGAGATTGAAGAAGCCCTCTTCTACTGGGGCTTGAAGTAAAAAGAGAGCAATCGACGATGTCATGTTCACTCCGATATAGTTTATTGTTTAACAGTAAATTGAAGTCAAAAATAATAACTCAAATATGATTAAATGTCAAAGCAGTTACTTTTTAAAAACACAATCATCTTAAGTCATTAACTTTTTTCTAAAGTACCCCCTTTTTAACTAAGAATTGTAATCAATTTGTTAAAAAAGAGCATTGAAGCTTAGTTGCACTGTGTGTATTACTGGAGTATTTTTTCCGGTCCTACCATGATATTCCATGTTTAATTCCAACCAATCTTTCCACCTATATTGGGTATTTAGATCCCAACGCACACTTCTACCCAAACCCATGCCTTCTGTCAATCTGTACCCTATATATGAGTTAAGTGTATTTATTGAATTAAATTCTTGAATCGCAACTTGTAATCTGGCCTGTACGCCTCCTGGTACATATATGATTTGCTCCATCCTATATTGCCATTGCCTAAGTGTAAAAGATGGAAAAATAACGGCAGGATCCACAACTGTAACAAATTCTTGAGCGAATGAGTGATTGTCGTTGAAACGACTATGCTTTAAAGCAGCTTTGATATTCCATGATCGATTAATTCTCGCACTAATGGATGACTCTAGACTGTATTTGGTTAAAGAGTAATTACGGAGACTTAATTGGTCTGAATATTCAAACAAACGACTTCGGGACCCCATGAACCCGCTAAGTAGCGCATCATTGAACCGATATCCACCCTCAAATTTTAGAATCTGCTGGGCCGACTGAACTACTTCAACATTTCGCTGGTGAACCGAGGAAGAATTATCCCACTCAACATACCCTTGAATACCTGTTGGGTTGGGTGTGATTTCTATACGTCCTAACGCCCCAAGGGTTCCCTCAACCGTCCAAGGTTGCTGCATAATGGTTGATGGTTGCAAGAGGAGCACCTGAGCTAGTTTATCTTGACTATTATCTTCCGAGACTCGAAGATCTACGTTTAGCTGAAGTGCCTGCCAAAGTGGCCTATTTGATAAACGTGTTTCAAAAGGCAACCAACTGTACCTCAACCTGGTGGTAACCTGAATGAGTGATTGATAATCATCTCCTGGGAGTAATCGTTTTATATACTCGCCCTCATTTGAGCTTAATTCGGGATAAAATTCTGTAATCTGTTGTAATAGATCTTGATTATCATCGATCCAAACATACTGACCCAATTCCGGACCTACGTACACATATATTTCTTGAAAATTACTACGTCGTCGGGTAGATGCATTATAATCCCAAAATACTTTCCCATTTTGGTCAATTTGACCCCATTCTAGCTGCGATACAATAATGATCCCGACATTTTTCTGGGATAGGTACCCTTCCTGCCCGCCCTCTTGATCAAGGGGTTCAGCAGCTAGTATTGTTGAGCTTTTTCTGGTTCGAAAATGAAGTTCTTGCTTTCCCCAGATATGCTCATTAACCCGCCAATTTACCTGGTAGCGCTGTTCCATTGCAGAACTACTGGGAACCAACCTTCCCTCATAACTATGGTCTTCTTCTCTGTGCATCCATGAAGCCTTCCAATCCCATTTAGTATGCTGGCCCGTAATACTTGGACCTACACTCCAAAATCGTTGCGTAGGTAAAATCAATGAGTCGGAACCCACCCTTCTTCGCCGCTGATCCTCCTGCTCAAAATCTATACCTATAACAAAGTTGGGTGAACGACGCTCCGAACCACCTTTCACTGGAAACCCCACCGTACCCTTTTGCCTAAACCAATATCCCATTCCACCCAAAGAACTCAATCTTCTCACAAAATCTTGTTGGTATCCCAGTGATACTCTTTCAGAGTCGCCCATTCGAAGGGTACTAGTTTGCCTGATTCGCTCTTCTGAACCGGCTCTAAAGTGGATAAGACCAAGCTGGATTTCGTTTTCACTTTGTTGCCACTCCCATTCCCCTCCAAAAACTTGCTCCTCAATTAAAGATGTCTCCAGATCAAACAGCCGTTGATATTCAACCTCCCTGATTCGTTCAGTCCCTTGGTATCGAGCATCTACTTTCCGCATGTAACCACGAACTCGTGATTTATCTGCACCTAACATATTGCTACCCCATTCCACTTCGGCTTGGTATGCCAAGCCTATATTATCTTCATTGTCTTTGGAAGAGTATCGATTTACATCAAATGAGCTTAACGACCAATTTCCGGACAATCGAACATTTTCTGGTAGATCATAACTTGCATCAAAAGAAACTACGTGATGAGCCATGGGTGTAGGCAGTTCGATTTCTGAGGTAAAATCACCACTATTTTCACCAACCCACTCATAGATTGGCACATTTAATCCTGTTTCGAGGCGCTTATAATCACCTTCATTAGCCCCTACTCGGGTAAATTGCACCTGAACTAGTTCGTTTTGTGGTATTCCAGGATCATTTGCCTTCTTGTAGATAGTATACATCTGAGCATTCCAAAGTGTATCCACTCGTATGTACGCCCTAGATCGATCTAGATTTCCTGACCATGGGCGGCCTGAATCGATGCCAATAGTCGTCTGATCACCCGCGTTTTTCAATAGTTGAATTTCTGATTCCGTCAATAAATCCTGCGCTAAAATACCATTATTATCAGCTTCTCTACTCACCATGGAATTAAAGGTGAAACGCTTGTCCGGAGAAGTATATGCTACCTCAGAGGCCAAAAGACTTCGACTGAATCCATTCTCAACATATTCATACTCTACAAAAATTCTACTCTCATTTCGAATTAACTGTTGTGAACTAAAATTTATTTCACCCAATGAGTAATCAATGATATAATCGTAATCAATCCCCCTTTTTAAGAGCTGTCCATCTAAGTATACTTTTTCGGTTCCAGCCAAAATAATAGTGAATGGATTGTTCATGGAACCTTGTAATCTGTACGGACCCTGCACCCCTTCTACTGGGCTGATTTGCTCATTGGTGTACACTCCTCTAGTTTGGGATGCCAATGATGAAATCCTGCTTTCTGCACCTTTTTTTGTAAAGAGTGATTGTTCAGCATAGACACCTTGTATTCTACGATTTAAGCGGTGCGTTGGTGCCCCGTTCATGCTAATATCCACATCACCCATTTTGAGAGTATGATTAGGATGGGTGATTTGGATGATTAACTGGTCAAATTCCCTAATGCTTTGAGTAGTACCGTCAGGTTGAAATGGGATATTTCTGTCGGTTAAGATAGCTGAGAGTTGTGTTTCATCACCTATGGATCCAGTTAATTGAATATCTAATCCACTTTCAAGACTAATTTGCTGATTTGAACCTGTAACAATCCCTCGCGTAATCCGTCCCGATTGTTCTAATTGGAAAGGTTCATTTTCCTGAGCTGTAATTAGATGAAGCTGTTGCTGAATCTTATCCCTAATTTTTTGCTGATTTAGGACTGGCTCTACCGTACTTCGTTGGTAAACAAAGGCCAAATCGATTGGAAACTCAACGTTCGTCTTTGCTGGGGCAGTCATCCACCAATCACCACTACTAGGGTCCCATTTCCAGAATGAATTAGGCAGTGTGGACCATCCATTTTCATTATCCAAATCAGTACCCGGTTTCATAGAACGTTCACTAGTTAAACGATAAAACACGGATAACCGGCTGTGAATAACACCTAATTGAATATTTAGACGATCATTCGGGGTAAAATCTACTACCAAAAGAGTATCTGAATCAAATGCGAACTGGCTCACAGGTTGACTTTTTTGTGAGCTGAAAGCATGAATAGTTTCAACCTTAAATCCAGGACTAGAGGCATGAATAGAAGCATGACTAGAGGCACGAGTAGAACCTGGTACTATAGCTAGTAATAGTACACCCAAAAAACAACCCATCAAGGCCGCAATACTCAAGGGCATGCGAGCACAGGTAGATTTTGATAACGCGGGGGTGGTATACATAAACACTACAAATGTAAAAACCTGTCAGGTAAATATAATTAGTAGCGATTTAATCCCTAATCAACCCCGTTAAAACGTTGTAATCCTTGATCTAGGAACCCAACAAACTTATCTTCGCTTACAAATCCTAACTCTTGGGCAAGAACTTGCTCATTCGATGGATTGAGAATTACATAAGTAGGCAAAGCTACATTACCCGTTAGCTTAAACTGAAGTTGCTGATTAGCTTGTGCATTTGTCCCCCCATCGGTGTACAATTTAAGAAGCTTCAATTGCCCAAAGCGTTCCTGCACACTTGCCAGGGGAAATACGTTACTCTCCATCGCCCGGCAGTTGGTACATGTATATCCTGTAAAATCAATAAAGACTGCCTTATTTTCAGCTTTTGCTTCTTCAATAGCTTGTTCATAGCTGCTCAACCACCCATCATCTGCAGAGCTCCCCGAGGATGTTCCGCCCATTGATGCAAGGGTACTTACCACACTTACATCTGTTGCTTGTTTGGGTGGCAACCATGCATCCCATATACCTAATGAGGAACCCAATAAGCCTGGAATTAAATACAAACTGAATAGTAGAAAAGGAAGACTTAACACAACTCTTCCCGCTCCGATAGAGCTGGGTTTTTCTTCATTTTTTAAAGCAAAGAATCCTAATATGTAGAAGGTGGCAACCAGAAAAATTGCCATCCATAAAGCAATAGCAAAGGGTCGAGTAATCCATGCCCAACCCATTACCAAATCGACATTTGATAGAAATTTTACTGCAGCGGCTAATTCAATAAAGCCTAAAAGTACTTTTACCATGTTCATCCATGATCCACTTTTTGGTAGTGCATTCAGTAAATTGGGAAATAGTGCAAAGAGAACGAATGGACTAGCGAAAGCTGCTGAAAAACCAATCATCCCGATGATAGGGAAGAACCAATCACCACCGGTGGTAGCTGCAAATACCGCTCCAACAAATGGCGCCGTACATGAAAATGATACAGCACTTATGGTCATAGCCATAAATAAAATACCTGCAATACCAGAATTTTCGTTGCTCTTCTTGTTTAAGAAATTAGTGAGTTGATAGGGCAACTGTAACTCATACATACCCAGTAAGCTTAAAGCAAAGCCAATAAGTACTGCAGCTATAAAAAAGTTGACAAAAGGGTTAGAAGCAAAATTTTGTGCCCCAGAAACACCGACCAATGCAGCCAGTAACATACCTATGAGAGTAAAAGTAGCCACAATTGCTAAGCCAAAAATAACTGCATTGCCTACTCCACGCTTGGATTCTTCCTGTTTGGCAAAATAAGAGACGGTCAAAGGAATCATAGGAAAAACACATGGAGTCAATAAAGCAGCAAAACCAGCCAAAATCGCAATCCAAAGAAAAGCGAATATTCCCTCATCATTAGCCATATTGGAGCCAGCATTTGCTTCTCTTATTTCAGTCTCTGCTGAGCGTCTAGCCTCGGGTAGTGGGTTATCTGCTACTCCCGCCACGAAAACCGTGGTAATGATTGATTTCGAGGTTGGAGGAAGACAGACTCGGTCATCACATACCTGATAGAAAGCTTCAATGTCCAGGATTTGAGTACCTAGTTTAGAGGTGTATACACTAACCGGTAGAGTAAATTGAGCAAAAGAACTATGCCAGCCCAAATCCGTTTCAAAATTGGGATCAAATTCAATATCCGCTTTAGACTCTCGAACCTTATCAGTTAAGAAAAAATTTGGCGATTTGGCACTAAAACGCGTGGGGAAGGGCCCGGCCTCCGGATCATTTAAGACCGAATACAAATGCCAGTCACCCTCTATGCTCGCATTCAACTCAATCTCAAAGCGTTCACCTGCCATGACTGTGTCAGGCACGCTGACTACACTAAATTGAACAGGGTCTGGAATTTGGGCAAATAAACTACTGGTGAATAACAACCCCATGAACAGAGTCCATAAGCAAAACTGTTTTACCGTTATAGTAGACTTTTCTAACATCTTGTGTGGTTGAAAATGAGGTTTAGTAGCCTTTTCGCTTACGTGTGCAAATATTTTTGTAAGGTACGATATAATGATGTGAAGAGCACAATAAGGCTACCACCATAAAAAAAATACCACATTACAAAGAATGTGGTATCCATTAAATATACAAATAAAGCTGTAGTGAACGTTCCAACTAGTCGGCTTTTACTACCCAAAATTTGAGTTGTGGCTTTAGCTCACCCAGTAGGTGAATGGTCGCCGTATATTCGCCTAGGGTCTTGACATCTGCATCTATTGTAATGGAACGGCGATCAATTTCAATTCCTTTTTCCATCAGTGCGTCAGCTATTTGCACATTGGTTACCGTTCCGTGAATTTTATCGTCCTCACCTGTGGTAACTGCAATAGTTAGATTACTGGACTCAAGCTTTAGAGTCAATTCTTTGGCCTCTTGAACACTTATTTCAGCTTTTTTAGCTGCTCTTTTCTGCATGAGCTCTACTTCAGCAATAGAGCTTTTAGTTGCTAGTACAGCCTTACCACTAGGAATGAGGAAGTTGCGTCCATAGCCATCTTTTACGGTGACTAACTCGCCAGATTGACCTAGTTTTTCTACATCTTGAGTTAAAATAACTTTCATATCACTTAAATTTTTTATCGAAGGTTTTCAGCAACGTAGGGCATAAGACCTAAAAAACGTGCTCTTTTAATTGCGGTCGTAAGTTGTCGCTGGTGTTTCGCGCTGGTACCAGTTACTCTTCTTGGTAATATCTTACCTTGATCGTTAGTAAATCGCTGGAGCGTTTCCACATCTTTGTAATCGATATACTCTAGGCCTGCTTCGGTGAATTTACACTGCTTAACTTTTCTAACACTTTTCTTAGGATGCGATGGATTCTTAATCATGATGGTCTAATTTAAAAATGGTTACTATTTATCTTCTTCTGAATCGTCTTCTTCAATCACAGGGAAGACTTCGGGTACAGCATTTTTCTTAACCAACTCTTTATGACGCTTCATTTTTGCATCATATTTCAATGTTAGGTATCGCATGATCTCATCGTCTATCCGCATGGCTCGCTCAATAGATTCGATAGCGGTTGCTGGACCTTCGAAATATAGGTTTACGTAGAAACCAGTTTGTTTCTTATCCATTTCATAGGCGAACTTGCGAAGGCCCCATTCCTCGACTTCCTCTACTGTTCCACCTTTGGAAGTGATTAAGTCGTTTATCCGCTGAATTACAGCTGGATATTGTTCGTCCTCTAATGCAGGACTGATGATATAAGTTAATTCGTAGTA
>CALKOA010000038.1 GCA_938091655.1 uncultured Balneolaceae bacterium
AGGGAGTGAATAAAACGGTTAATTTAGACGATATCGATGACGATTTACCTTTCTAATTGGTGGATGTTTGTTGGATGGATTCAGAGTGGTGAGTTTGAATTAACCACCCTGTCCATCCAATTAGTCATCATGTTTCTTGGATTGGTTTTTTCAGCCGTGTTTTCTGGGTCTGAAGTCGCCTTTTTTTCGCTCATAAACAAACAAGATTTACTCAACAAAGATGAAGCCTTTTCTCAGATAGATGGGAGAGTGGCTACGATGCTTAATCAACCAAGGAGGCTGCTAGCTACGGTACTCATTGGAAATACTTTTGCCAATATTATTGCCTCAGTTATGGCTGCAGTGATAACCGGTTCACTGATGGGTTTCATTAATGCTCCTGAATTTTTGGTTTACACCATAGAAGTAATTGTACTTACCTTTGTGATTTTAATTCTAAGTGAAATTACTCCTAAGGTTATTTCAATTAATAATCCCCTTCGTATATCAAGGAAGTTAAGTGGATTCATTTACTTCTATTTTATCCTTCTTAAACCCTTAGCCAAGTTAATAGCTGAAAGTACAGTTAGCTTGGAGAGAGTATTACCAAAAAGCTCTAATACCTTTAGTTCAGATGATATAAAAATGATGGCTGAAGTAAGTGAGCAAGAAGGTTCAATAAAAGAAGATGAGCGGGAGATTATAGAGAATGTTATTGAATTTGGGAATATTATAGTTCGTGAAATAATGACATCAAGGGTCAATATAATTGGGGTGTCCGTGGAAGATTCACTCCCAGATGTACTCGCTCGAATTCGTGAACACAGTCTCTCTAGAATGCCACTATATGAAAATGACTTAGATACTATTCACGGGGTCATTTATGCCAAAGATATTCTACCTTTTATTCACTCAGAAGGAGATGATCAAATCATCAATTGGAAGACCATATCACGCAAGGCCTTATTCATACCGGTGACAAAAAAGCTGGATGATTTACTTCGAGATTTTCAGCAAGAAAAAACACACATGGCTGTGGTAGTGGATGAGTATGGAGGAACGGAAGGAGTGGTTACGATGGACGATATCTTGGAGGAATTAGTCGGTGAAATGGTAGATGAGGGAGATGAGGAAGATAGGCTGTACAAAAAATTTAAAAACGGAATTTATGTTTTCGATGCTCAAATTGATCTCGATGATATGGAGGATGTATTAGAACGTGAACTAACCTCAGTAGAAGACGATTTTGAGACACTGGGTGGGTTAATTTACAGTATAACTGAGAATCTACCTATGGTTGGTGAGCGGGTTATTTATAGGGATCTTGAACTAACGGTTCATTCTGTCCAAAAAAATAGGATAAAAAAAGTTCGGGTAAAGTTGCTTCCCGCCTCAACCTAAGACTCTATGGCAATTACTATTGAGCAACAGGTTCAATTATCATCCCACACTACAATGGGAGTATCTGCTACAGCTCAGTATGTTGCTCGAATTGACAGCGTGGAAGCATTAGCAGAAGCCCTTACTTGGGCAAAGAAAAACAAGGTGGCGGTACTTGTGCTAGGAGGAGGGTCAAATGTGCTTTTACCAAGTCATTATGAAGGTTTGGTCCTACTTATTGGGATTAAAGAAAAGCACATAATCCATGAAAACGAACATGCGGTAGAATTGGAAATAGGAGCCGGTGAGAATTGGCATGCATTGGTAGAGTGGACGGTGGAAAAAGGATGGATAGGTCTGGAGAATCTAGCTCTCATCCCTGGTAGTGTAGGGGCGGCGCCTATTCAGAATATAGGTGCATACGGTGTAGAAGTTGATGAGTACATTACCAAGGTACAATACATGCATACTGAAAGTTTGAAACTTTGTTGGATAGATAGAGAAGAATGTGACTTTGGTTACAGAAATAGCATCTTTAAAAAAGAGTTAAAAGCAAAGGCCATTATTACAAAAGTACGGTTTACATTGCCTAAAAACGCTCAAATTAAGGCAGATTATGAATCCTTAAGGCATTTTTTGATGCACCAAGGAATTGATGAACCCAGCCAACAACAAATATTTAATGCGGTCATTCAAGTTCGCCAGTCACGACTTCCAGATACTCAAACACTGGGAAGTTGTGGGAGTTTTTTTAAGAACCCGCTACTCCCCACTGAACAAGTTGACCGTTTGAAAACTCGTTTTCCCGATATAAAAACCTATCCTATGTTTAATGGTTACACCAAAGTGGCCGCTGGTTGGCTCATCGATAAAGCGGTGGGTAAAGGCTTTAGAAAAGGTCAAGTAGGTACTTATGATCAGCAGGCCTTAGTCATTGTTCATCACGGTGGGGCTAATGGAGATCAGGTTCGTGAATTTGCTGACTTTATTCAAAATGAGGTGTTAGATATGTTTGGAATATCTTTAGAAGCTGAAGTGCAAATTATCTCAGCAAATAGTGATGACGCTTAACTGCATTGCTCTTTTTAAAAAAAAGTGAGGGGCAACCAAGCCTCTCACTTTTGATTTAGTCAGTCGATATAACATATCTTTTTGCCATAAAATAACCTCGCAAAGTGACTGCGAGGCTAGTAGCAGACCTTCTTCTAAACGGAGAATTTAGAGTGAAATTCCTGCTAAGATGTATAGCTGTTCCGAATCTGGATTAAAGATAACAGCGCCGCTAATGGGTAGGCTGAAACTTTCGGTTATCTTAAGTTCCTTTGACTTTGTAACCCCAATATTTACTAGTCCAAAGTCCCCTGTGCTGGAATGCCATCCATCACCAGCACCCACAAATATATCGGCAGCTGAACCAGAGTAACCTAATTCAAAGTACATATCACCACCTGCAGAACCTGCACCTGCAGCCTCGTTGAGTATATAATTAGCACCAATAGAAAGACTACCTAAACTATATCCTAGATTCACTTCGAAAGCGTGACTGTCTCCATCGAGGTAATCACTACCTGGATAATAGTAATCGGTTAGTCCAATGCTCAAATCACCCAGGCTAAAGGAAGCATATAGATCCATTTCTTGGAAACCATCGTACCCTTGAGAGCCCCAAGCGCCGACCGTTAGGTCTCCAGCTGCTGCTTCCACGTAGGGTTGCCACGAAGGACCTGAATATGCTACCCCTCTCCATACATAAGTGCTAACTAGGTCTACGCCAGTGCTAACTTCTAGCTGAGCAGAAGCTTCCTTGCTCCCAGAGACGCTTATGAGCGCGGCAAGAGCAAGAATTGAGAGGGTGTGTGTAAGTGTATATTTAATTGATTTCATAAGTGTTGTGTTGATAAAATGTTGAGTAATTGATTAAAACATCTGTTAGGTTGGCTTATTTTGCAGAGCAATACTTAGCTATCCAATTCCTGCGGATGGCGTGAATTCTGGATAGGCTTCGGCATCGTGTTCATGAATATCTAAGCCCATCTCTTCTAATTGATCGGTTACACGAAGTGGTAATACGGCACTAATCAACTTGAATATTATGTAAGAAACAGGGAAGGTCCAGGCGAAAGCAGCTCCAATACCAATCAACTGTACTCCTACAACTTCCAATGAAAAACCACCCATGTCGAAAAGTCCGGCAGCTAAGGTACCCCAAGCACCGCAAACCCCGTGTACAGAAACTGCGCCTACGGCATCATCAACCTTTTTTTCGAGTAATTTCATAGAGTAATGAACCAACACCCCAGCAATAGCACCGGTGATAATGGCAAAACCAGGGCTTAAATTCGCACAACCTGCGGTAATACCCACCAAACCTGCTAAAACACCATTCAGGGTTACTGCACCGTCAGGTTTTCCATTGGTTATCCAGGTAATGACCATAGCAGCTGTCGCTCCAGCTCCCGCAGCCAAGAAAGTATTAAGGGCAATAAGAGCAATTGAGGTATCACCTGTGGTTGTTGAACCAGCGTTAAAGCCGAACCATCCCAACCAAAGTATAAAGACACCTAAGGCTGCTAATGGTAAACTGTGTCCTTTAATAAGTTGAGGCTTCCCGTCAATGTATTTGCCAGCTCTTGGGCCTACTACCATTGCACCAGCCAAAGCGGCCCAACCTCCTACAGAATGTACCACAGTAGATCCAGCAAAATCAATGAATCCAAGTCCCTCTAACCATCCGCTGCCATTAAATAAGCTACCCCAAGCCCATGACCCAAAAACAGGGTAAATGAAGGCGGTAATTAACACAGAGAAGATTAAATAGGAGTTAAATGCGGTACGCTCGGCTACAGCACCGGAAACAATGGTGGCTGCAGTAGCAGCAAACACGGCTTGAAAAAAGAAGAAGGTATAAGACCATTCCGCTGAATAGTCTCCAATCTCACCTAAGAGAAAACCATCGGTACCTATCCATCCGCCAGCACTAGTACCAAACATTAATCCGAATCCTATCAGGAAAAAAGCCAAGCCTCCTGCTGAGACGTCCATGACATTTTTCATGATGATATTAACCGCATTCTTTGCTCGGGTAAAACCAGTTTCTACCAATGCGAACCCAGCTTGCATAAAAAATACTAGACAGGCTGCGATGATGGTCCAAACGTAATTTAGGTTGTCTTGCACTGTCGCGGCATCTATCTCTTGAGCAAAAAGAGGAAGAGTGCCAAATAGAAGCGTCAATGCAGTGGTTAGCGTGCGTTTCATAAATAAATGAGTTAATGAATATTTACAAACTAAATTTACTTAGTTGAAATGCAAAAACAAATAAAAAAATTAATCAAAAATTACTGAAAGCGTTTTTAATTTATGTGTAAGCGCTTTTTTACTTCAATAATTACTGTAATTTTTTTTACCAGCACATATCTTTTAGGTATTTTATACAAAGGGTTCCGGGTACTGATAGACTCAATTACTCGCACTTTTAATAGCAAACACTCCCGTAGAAAGCGTATCTTTACCCCAATGCACTAACTCACTATATCTTATGTTAGAACGATATTCTCGCGAAGAAATGATAGCAATTTGGACGGAGCAAGCACAGTTCGATGCTTGGCTCGATGTTGAATTAGCGGCTTGTTGGGCATGGTCGCAAATAGGGGTGATACCTCAAAAGGATGTAGATACCCTGTACCAAAAGGCTAGCTTTTCATTGGAGCGAATAAAAGAAATTGAAGAACAAACTCGACACGATGTAGTAGCCTTTACTCGCGCAGTTTCTGAAACCTTGGGTGATGAGAAAAAATGGGTACACTATGGACTCACTTCCACCGATGTGGTAGACACTGCTTGGGGTGTTCGTTTAAAAAAGGCCAACCAAATACTCCGAAATGACCTTCATCGGATGATTGATGTGCTTAAAAACAAAGCATTAGATTATAAATATACCATGATGATGGGTCGAACTCATGGGATACATGCCGAGCCCACTACTTTTGGACTTAAATGTGCCCTATGGTATGCGGAGATGCAACGAAATCTAGAACGATTTGAACAAGCAGCCGATGCGGTTGAATTTGGAAAGCTATCAGGATCGGTAGGGACTTTTGCGAATATTCCACCTGAGGTGGAGACTCATACTTGTAAAAAATTAGGCCTCAAACCAGCACCCATTTCTACTCAAACCTTACAACGCGATCGCCATGCCCATTATTTATCGATAATTGCGTTAATTGGATCTAGTTTGGAGAAAATGGCGGTTGAAGTACGTCACCTGCAGCGCAGCGAGGTGCGAGAGGTAGAAGAGGCTTTTCGGAAAGGACAAAAGGGATCCTCCTCCATGCCACATAAACGCAATCCAATAAGTTCTGAAAATATCACTGGTTGTGCCCGAGTACTTCGAGGATACATGCTAACTGCTTTTGAAAACATTCCACTTTGGCATGAACGTGATATTTCTCACTCTTCTGCCGAGCGAATTATACTACCCGATGCTACCATGTTATTGGATTACATGCTTCATCGCTTTGCCAATGTTATGGAAAACCTGGTGGTTTTTGAGGACAATATGGAATCCAACATATGGAAAACGCATGGACTCGTATTTTCTCAACGGGTATTGAACAAACTCATCGATCAGGGTATGGTGCGTGAACAAGCCTATGATGCTGTTCAACCGTTAGCGATGCGCGCTTGGCAAGAACAAATACCATTCAAACCTTTGGTTCAAGAAGACCCTGTCATAAGCCGTCAGCTTAGTTCCGAAGTGATTGACGAACTCTTCGATTTAGCCCATCACAGCAAACAGGTCGATCAGATTTTTGCGAGGGTTGGACTAGATTAAGCAGCTAAACTGCCTCTTGCAATTAAACTGTCTATTGCCTCACTATTTCCCTCGGGTTAATGTGTACAAGCTCTTCAAACTAGGTACGTTCAATTTCCCGAGTGAAGTACGTGGAAGTGAATTCAAGTAGAGGAACTCTTTAGGTACATGGGAAGCTGGGAGAGATGAACGGCGGCATTGGTCTAAAAGTTCTTCGGTAAGCTTGGTTTGTAGCTCTTCGTTATCATGGAGTAAGGTAGATTGAAGTTCCTTTTGGATGCTAACGGCTTGAACAGAAACAGAATTAGATGTAATCACTGGGGTAGTCACGGAGTTGCTTACTGTTGAAATTGGCACAATGAACGCCACAACTTTTTGTCCCCATTTAGGATCAGCCACTCCAATTATGGCGCAATCATGGATGGATGGATGCTGGTTTAGACATTCAATCACCCAGTCTACAGCTATATTTTCACCACCACTTACGATGCGATCCAGTCTACGTGCTTGAATGTATAGCAGGCCTCTCTCATCTAAATTTCCTATGTCCCCTGTGCAAAACCACCCTTGTTCATCAAAGCTTTCTAGTAGTCGGTTTTGCGAAGGTTCAGGAGAAAAAATTTGGGTACCCATCAACCAGATGATAGGATCATTAGTGTCCTGTTCATAGCGTAATTCTATGGATTGAGCTGGATGCATTTGTCCAACGGGTAGCGGGTCTTTTAGGGGCTTTGGAAGTTTGGAAGCGGGGATAGAGCATATGTGCGCAAAAGTTTCGGTCATCCCATAACTAAGTAAGATGGGCCATCCTAGATTGCTTGCTTCATCGATATCATGAGCATTAGTAGGTCCGCCCCCCAAAATAATGAAGCGGAACACCTCAGAAACGTGGGAGGATATGTTCTCGGTGCGATTGTGCTCGAGCCATCTATGAAGCTGGGTGGGTACCATCGATATTACCCGGCAATGGTGCCATCCATTTAGCCAAGAATTCCAACGTTGAACATCCGATGAGCTACTGAGACTTATGGATGATTGAGATAGCAGTGATTTTAAAACTATACTCAGAGCCCCAATATGATGCAGGGGTAGGCACAGTCCCCAACTCTGGTTTGGGCTTAGTTGTACGTGAGCTTGTGTGGCTTGATAGGCTGCCCAAAGCTGAGAATATCGAAGAGGAATTCTTTTCGGTCTGGAACTACTGCCAGATGTAAACAAGAACGCAAAAGGAGTTTTGTTCACGATTAAGCTAAGTTCTTGAGTGACTTGTTTTTGACTTAGAATTAACGACAACCATTGGGTATGAAGCGCTGAAATATCTCGGCCATTTAAAAAGCTCTTACATGGTATTTCTTGGGTGGCTTCCAGCACTTGAGAGTTGGTCCATGTTGGGTCAACTATGCAGAAGGGTATCCCTGATAGGAATAAACCTGCAACTAAGCAACAAAGCTCAGCAGAGTTATTGCTTTGCAGGATGTAGGTGTAAGGTTCATCTTGATGAGCTTCTAACCAATTTGGTAGTTTTTGACTGTATAAAGCTATGTCAGAATACCTAATTGATTGGTTTTCATCACTTGCGGCATGTAAAAAAATAAAATCAGAAGAACATGAAAATTGAAATTCTTGAGGTATGTCTATCGAAATACTCATCCTTGCTACTCGTTAATTGGTGTGAGTCTATTGCGTGCTATGAATAGACCAAGATGTTGGACTTTGTTGCTATATGCAGGACTTGTATTGTGCGGCTGATCATCAAAATAGGTCTCATTTAACAAGTAAAATCCTTGTTGTATTTCGGGGATGAGACCACGTTCAGGACTTAGATAATCCTCTGTAAGCCAACGACCTGTATCTAGTCCATGGGCTAAATGATGCCCTGTAAGTTGGTTACTCATCCAAGCCAGGGTGGCTAGGGTATATCGAGCAATGATGCCATCAAATGCACTACTAAAGATGCAGGCTTGGCCTTTTTCATGGGCTAAGACGCAGCGTAGTATCATTTCTGGAATTCCACCACTTAGTGTTGGTTTGAGTACAAAATAAGATACGTGTTGATAGCCTAAGAGTGAGGTAAAGGACGAGAAATCAACACTGCTTTCATCCGCTGCCATTGCTGGTGCATCGGGTGTTAGTTCCTGACAAAAGTTGGTGAAGGTATCAGGGGCAACGGCTTGTTCTATGTATTCGATGGCAAAACGACGATAGTCTTTCTGGTACGGCTTAAGAGTCTCAGATTCCCACTTTCCGTTGGGGTCTAGCCGGTATTTCAAATCAGGTAAGTTCTCCTGGATAAATGCCACTCTATTCAAATTTTCTTGATGTTTTGGACCTACCTTCATTTTAATTGTCTTAACTCCCTCTGACCAAGCTTTCTGAGCAAGTTTGAGTGATTCTTCTGGGCTTGCTATAGGAAGTAAAGCATTAATAGGGATTTGGGCATCATGGTTTTTTTGACTTGAAAAAGAACCGACCATTTGAGCCGAAGTTTGTGTGGTAGTTGAGTTAACGAGGGCTAGTTCATAGGCATGGTCACGAACCAAATTATGAAGTGGGAGATTTTCAAATTGGCTGCCCCAATCGTAGAGCATCATACTTAAAGCAAATTGAATCGATGGAAAATTAGTTGGAATACATGAGTAGAGAAGATCTGTTGCTTGTTGTGCATAGCTGTAGTCAAAAAAAAGGCGGTTATTACTTTTTACTTCGGGTAAATGAGCCTGCAAAAGGTGTAACTGCTCCTCAAGTTTTTTTCTATGTGAAATTAGCAATCTTTCACAGTCCTGAAGACTCTCGCTGGAAAAACCAGGAAGGGGAGCACATTCCCCCCAAGCTGAGCCCATTGAATGCTTCCACTCAATTAAGATTCCTTCTCGGGATGATCCCATAGATCCCTTAGCCTGTATAAATTCAGACCTGAATGGGCTGTTATAGGTATAAAAATGAAGACTCATCAGATGTGTTCTGCTTTGCCTATTAATGTGTACATTCGGCTTTCATTTAGTCGTTTTAGTTCTTTAGACGGCAATTAACCGATCAATTATGATTGTAAATTCCTTGGCTAGTTACACAGCTATGGAATGACTAAGCCTATGGCAAATAGGACTCCATAAAGGAACATAAATGCGGCTGTTTTTTCTAAGGTTCCATTAAGTGTCGATTTTTTCTCATGCGACCAAATCTCACTAAGTAATTTTAGGGATAACGGAACGCTTAGATAAGGTAAATAAATCCAAAAAGAGGCATCTAAACGCACAAAAAAGTGTGGGGGTATCGCAAAGGAAAGAGCAAGAAGGACAGTATATTCCCATTTCAAGGCTTTTTCTCCCAATATGACCCCTAACGTTTTCTTTCCGCTTACTCTATCTTGAGCCACATCGCGTAAATTGTTAACCACCAGAATATTCGTACTAAGTGCGCCCGGTATGAGTGCCGCCCAAAAACTTGTACTCGACCACTCAAGGGTATTTAAATAGTAAGTAGTCATGGTGGCAACGAGGCCGAAATAGGCAAATACAAAAAGATCACCAAGCCCATTGTAACCGAGAGGGTAAGGGCCCCCAGTATACATGATACCAAAAACCAGTGCGCTAATTCCTATAGCCAAGACAACGGTACCGCCTATATACACTAAATACAACCCAGCAATAAATGCTAGTAACATTGTTATGTAAGCGGCATTTTTCATTGTATTTGGTTGAATAAGCCCTGCCGCAGTCATTCTTTTGAAGCCAACTCGGTCAGCTCGGTCGCTACCTTTTTTGTAATCATAATAATCATTGGCAAAATTGGTGCCTATCTGAATAAGCGTGGCACATAAAAATGCGACCAAACTTACCAATACATTCAAACTATCCTGCAAATAGCTTAGGCTAGCCCCAATAATTACAGGTGTATAGGCTGCTGTGAGAGTTTTAGGTCGTGCAGCTAGAATCCAATGATGTAAGGAAAAAGTTGTGGTCATGATTACCATAAAATAAGGTATAATTACATCTAAAGGTGGA
The DNA here is from genome assembly GCA_938091655.1 of uncultured Balneolaceae bacterium. GTDB lineage: Bacteria > Bacteroidota > Rhodothermia > Balneolales > Balneolaceae > UBA1275. The sequence continues at coordinate 10,174 of CALKOA010000038.1, forward strand.
TAGCTTAAAAAATTATGGGCTAAGGCGAATGAGCTTAAGAAAATTGTTTTATTATTATTAAAACTCCTCTTTTACGTTAATTAATTAGATAAAAGCGCTTCCACATAGATTAAATTACAGTGTATACATAATTACACTTAAATAAATTGGGTGAATTAAATAAATTACTATATATTTATATCGTTAAACTCAAACATCTGAATTTTACTATATATGTCATACGCAAAACTCGAATATATTTGGCTAGATGGGTATAAGCCGACACAAACACTAAGAAGCAAAACTAAGGTTGTACACAACTTTAGTGGAAATTTAGAGGATTGTCCCATGTGGTCCTTTGATGGTAGTTCAACTGAACAGGCCGAAGGTAGCAGTTCTGACTGTTTACTAAAACCAGTCGCCATTTATCCAGATCCGGATCGTGAGTTTTCTTATCTCGTGATGACTGAAGTGCTAAATGCAGATGGTACCCCGCATGAGTCCAACGGACGTGCATCCATTGATGAAGATGACGTAGATTTTTGGTTTGGCTTTGAACAAGAATATTTCCTAATTGACCCCGAAACCAATCTACCACTCGGTTTTCCTGCTGGTGGATATCCTGCACCCCAAGGACCTTACTATTGTGGTGTAGGTGGAAAATCAGCATACGGAAGAGAAATTATTGAAGAGCATTTAGACCTTTGTTTAAAAGCAGGGCTTAATATTGAAGGTATTAATGCAGAGGTAGCTGCCGGCCAATGGGAGTTTCAAATATTTGCTAAAGGGGCGGCTCAAGCGGGTGATGAAATTTGGGTAGGTCGTTACCTTATAGAGCGAACCGCTGAAAAATATGGTGTTGCAGTTGATTATCATCCAAAACCACTGGGTGACACAGATTGGAACGGTTCAGGTATGCACGCAAACTTCTCAAATGGTAAAATGCGTAATGAGGGTGGTGAAGCCTATTTCAAAGCAGTATGTGAGGCTTTTGGAAACTTTATACAAGAGCATATTGATGTATATGGTGCCGATAACCACATGCGATTGACAGGTAAGCATGAAACACAGTCCATTGATAAGTACAGCTATGGTGTATCCGACCGAGGCGCATCCATCCGTATTCCAGTGGGTACCGTGGAAGACGGTTGGTTAGGACGACTTGAAGATCGCCGACCAGCATCTAATGCAGACCCTTACAAAGTGGCTGCACGTATCATTAAAACGGTACGGACAGCGGGTTAAGCACAACCCAAACATATTTTAAAGCCTGTCTTTTTAGGAAGTCAGGCTTTTTTTATGGAATGAATTCACTTAAATCACCGTTAGCCATAGGTATACAAAAAAATACATTGTACTGTTTAGGTATCATAATTTGAGCAATAAAACCTTTTTGCTCATTCGTTTAGGTACGGATTCACTAAGTTAAATTTTTGTACTATGCATATAGGAAGAGTAGCTCGAAGCCTTTTACTCCTAGCACCTTGGCTATTGATTAGTAGTGACTTTTCAGCTGAAAAAAACATTTTTTCTACTTTTACTTTGGTAGTAGAGGGGGTAGAAGATCCAGTTGGTGAGATTAGAATCGCTGTGTTTGACTCAGAAAATAGATATCTGGACGAACCTAGTTATGCTGAAATTGTGCCAGTTAGCGACACAATGATAGAATGGCAAATAGATGACTTAGCCTATGGTCAATATGCAATTGCTGTATATCATGACAAAAATAAAAACGGAAAATTAGATACCAATATCCTTGGTATTCCAATAGAGAATTACGGCTTCTCAAACAACGCTAGAGGTAAATTTGGCCCAGCAAGCTGGGGTGAAGCCAAATTTTTAGTGAAGGATCGCTCAGCAGTACATCGCATAAAGTTAGAATAAATACCGAGCAGCAGTGGCCTAGGTTTCTGTAACCAGGTTAGTATTGCAAATATTTTTAGGTATATCTTAGCCTATTAGAATTGTACAGCCGTACCGGTGACGCTCACCATAAGCATACTTCCGGTGTCACCAATGGTTTCATAGTCTACGTCAATACCTATAATTGCATTGGCACCAAGCTGAAAAGCCTTCTCTTCTAACTCGCTAAATGCAATGCGTCTGGCCTCTTTTAGTTCTTTTTCATAAG
>CALKOA010000039.1 GCA_938091655.1 uncultured Balneolaceae bacterium
TTTTGAAGATCGCGTGAGGCCACAGCAACCACTTCTACGTTGGGCATGGATTGAAGGGCAGGGATGAATCTTGTTCGTCCAATATTTGCTGTACTAAGCACCCCCCAACGCCATCGTGTTTCGCTCATTATTCCCCGTATATATCGTTAATAACCCCAGCCATTCGAACTCCTGCTTGCAGTAAACGAAGTTGAACCGCGTTAAAATTTTTAAACATATATTCATAGCTCAAGCTTCCATTTTCCGGCAGGTCATACACTTGGTCTAGCAATGACTGCGATTCCATGGCCCAATCGTACCAATGCGTAGATTGCCACTCTTCAATTACTGTTTCATCGAGGCCGTCATCGATAAAGTCAGCCAATTCGGTAAAGCTAAGTTGCTTAGAGTTGATCATCTCACTGTCCCAAACCCGGTGTAAATTAGACCGCTCTCCAAACCATTCGAGCCGCACATCATTTCCACCACGATCCGTGCCGTTACCCACATGCAAGGGCTGGTGTAAATCCCCAATTAGATGCACCAGTACCTTCAGTTTGATGGCTTCCTGTTCGGGGCTTAATCCACCTGCCTTGAGCTCACCCACTACTTTATCTAGTGCCCAAAGTACATCGCCACCCTCGGCTTTTTCGGCCGTCTCATAGGTTTTACTCGGTGGAATGGTTACATAATGCCAAGGCCCCATGTAATCAAAGCTAGGATCTGAGCGCACTTCGTCCATCCAAGTACTCACCTCCGCCAACGAATTACCCTCCAACACGCGCTCGATTTCCCGTTGTGCCTCGGGGCTCAATAAGTTTTGCGCGATTAATCCTGTGGCTCGATGACCAATTTGCCCCCACCAAAAATAAGCGGTGAAAGGCATCGGCTTATCGTAGCCTATTTCCATAGCCGTCAACCGATGTGAAGTCTTAGGGCCGGTATGTCCAAATAAGTTTGACGAGCTAAACAACACTATGCTCAGTATAACAACAATAATGGGTAAGCATGCATTTCGATTGGTTGTGAACGCTTGTTTGCAGTACATGTATTTTAGATGTAAGTTCGATTAAAAGTTAAAAATATCAGTGCCTATAGCTGGAATGATTACCTGTATTTCTTCGTCCTCTTCCACAAAATACTTAAATTCAATCGGATCCGAAGCAATCGCTTCCCAGGTGCCGTAATGGATGGGAATAGCCAGTTTCGGGTCAATCAGTTGAACGGCGTAGGCTGCTTCTTCCGGCCCCATCGTGTAATGATCACCGATAGGTGCTAGCACAATATCAGGCTCATACAATTCCCCATAGAGTTCTAGGTCTCCAAAAATATTGGTATCTCCCATATGATAGATGCAGATATCATCTTCAAAGGAAAATATAAGCCCGGCCGCCTCTCCAGCATAAGCTCCTTTGTACGACGATGAGTGATTCGCGTGGACCATAGTCACCGAGAAATCATCGAAATGCACACTACCCCCTTTGTTAAAATCTATACTTTGGGATGCAGGAAGTCCCTCGAGTTCAAGTAAATTCATTAATTCAACCATACCACCAACCATGCAGCCTGTTTTTGTTGCTATATCTAGAGTGTCGCCAACGTGATCGTCATGGCCATGGGTCAAAAAGATAAAATCAGCTTCGTCAACTTTTTTCCATTGATCGGGCGTGCTAGGGTTCTGAGATAGAAAGGGGTCAATATATATAATGTAGCCGTCAGGACTGATGATGCGAAAAGCAGAATGTCCAAGCCACTGCATTTGAGTTTTAGTTGTCATAAGTAAAAGAGGTTCAAATAAAAGGATATCAATTAAAAGAGTATCAAGCGAAGGTATAGCGAGCGATTCCAAATGATCGAAATGCCTAAAAGCACCTCGAATACTTAAGTAACAAAGCTCGTATATTAGAAACAACGAAAGTAACTAAACTTATTGTTAATTTTTGCCATGGGATTTTTAAACAAACTATTTGGTAAGGGCGCGGAAGAAACCGACTGGATGCAATTAGAGTCCGAGGATTCTGTAGAAGAAGTATTTGCAGCTTCTGGTGCCCGAGTGCAACTCATTTTAAAGCATTCACAGAGCTGTGCGGTCAGTTTTTTTGCCAAACAAAACTTAGACAGTGTCCCCCTAGAAGAGTGGCCAGAAATGGATCGTAGTATGGTCGAAGTAGTACGATTCCGACCTATTTCTCAATACTTAGCTCAAAAAACGGGTGTTCGACACGAATCCCCTCAGGTTTTGGTCATCGCTAATCGAGAGGTCATATTTCACACCTCCCACAGCGAGGTGAACAAGGTGAATATTCAACAGGCTTACGAAAAAGCCCTAGGACTGCTCTAATCTCTGCTCTGACTCTTAGGCATGCTCTGATACGGTAGCTAGTAGCCTGCCGCGTACCCATCGCCCCGAGGGTCCACTCCCCCGGTGAGACGTCCTTGTGAGTCGACTACGATAGAATGTACTCGGGCTAGTGTGGTTTGAGCAAGGTAATGTCCTTTAGCGCGCAGTAATGCTTGGGTATCCGCACTCAGGCTCATGGGATCAAAAAGTAGCCGGTCGGGATACCACTGATGATGTATCCGTGGCGCAGCGTTGGCCTGTTGGGCGTTCATCCCAAAAAGTATCACATTAAGTACGTTTTGCAGGGTAGCGGTGATAATTCGTGGCCCACCCGCAGCACCTGCAACCATCCTTACTTGTCCATCTTTACTTACAATAATCGGTGTCATACTACTGAGCATGCGTTTTCCAGGTTCTATGGCATTGGCTTCACCCCCCAATAATCCAAACATATTAGGCGTGCCAGGCTGGGCGGAAAAGTCATCCATCTCGTTATTGAGTAAAAAACCTGCTCCATCCACAGCCAGTTTACTACCAAAAGAGCCGTTCAGGGTAGTCGTTATTCCAACCGCATTGCCCTGAGCATCCATTATCGAAAAATGGGTTGTCTCATAGCTTTCTTTGAGCATAGAAACCTCACCATGACGTATGTTGTCAGAGGGGGTCGCCCGGTCTGGATCAAAACTAGCCATTCTCTCGGCTGCATAATCGCTCTCAATAAGTGCTTGGCTCGGCACTGGGTAAAAATCTGGATCCCCCAAATAGTGAGCCCGATCAGCAAATGCCCTTCGCATTGCCTCGGCCAAAAGGTGGTAATAGGCGGCAGAATGATGCTCCAAAGAATCCAATTCTTGAGTCTCCATCATCCGTAAAATTTGCCCAACCGCAATACTACCCGAACTCGGTGGCGGCATAATGTGCAAGCGATACCCCCGAAAATCCACCTCATAAGGTTCCCTCCACACACTCTCATAAGCCTTCAAATCCTCATGGCTAATTAACCCATCATACGCTTCCATGGTCTGCACAATTCTATCGGCCACCCAGCCCCCATAAAATCCCTCCCGACCCTTTTCCGCAACAGCCTCCAAAGTCCGAGCCAAATCGTTTTGTTGAAAATGCTCCCCCTCCTCAAAAGCTCGGCATGCCTCACCCGAGGGTTGCTCCGCATCCTCGCCACTCATAATGGCTGCTTCCGCCCCTAGATCGTTAGCCTTAGTAGCGTTTGTAGGGTTACTGGTTGATGTGTTTGTGGCCTTGGCTAGTCCTGTGGCTTCGGTAGTGTTTGTGGCCTTGGTTGCGCTCGTAGCCTTGGCAGTGTTTGTTGTAACGCTCGGTTTTTCACACGGCGCCCAAAAGTATTTCCTTGATGCTTCAAAGGGTGCAAATGCCGATCCGGTATAGTTCAATGATGAAGCTTGGGAGTAGGAGAGGGCGTAGCCTTCGCGCGCTAGCGCGATGGCGGGGGCTACAAGATCTGCCCAGGGCATACTTCCGAAGCGCGCATGTGCTTTCACCATACCATCCACCGTTCCAGGCACGCCCACCGCAAGGGCGCCGGTTTTGCTAAGCTCGGAGAGGTAATTGCCGTCGGAGTCCAGGTACATGTCGCGGTGGGCGAGCCCGGGTGCGCGCTCGCGGAAGTCCAGGGAGGCGACCGTGCCGTCGGCCATATGTGCTACCATGAAGCCCCCGCCGCCGAGGTTGCCGGCTCTTGGGAGTGTGACGGCGAGTGCGAATTGCACGGCGATGGCTGCGTCGACGGCGTTTCCACCTTGTTGGAGGATGTGCTGGCCGACCTCGGAGGCTACGCCCTCGGCCGAGACCACTAAACCGTTCTCGTAGGCTTTGTTCCACCCTACTTGTGCCCAAATTGAAGAACTTGCTACAGTGGAAAGTGCAAAAATGAGTAGCATGTGTGGCAGTTTATTAAGTAAAACGGCCTTTCTATTGATGAACCCGAGGGGAGAGTTTAGAGCTACAGCTTTATTAGGGTAATCAGTGATGTTGGGCATTGCACTATTTTTGTGAATCGTATTGAACGCAAAGTAGTCAAACCCGATAACATTTTCACTAGCTAGCCGCGTGGATGAAACTGGATATGGGTATCACGGAGCAGGCTGCGGTCGACGTGGGTATAAATTTCTGTGGTCACAATGGAGCTGTGGCCAAGCATTTCTTGCACGGCACGCAGATCCGCACCGCCTTCGAGTAGGTGGGTCGCAAAGGAATGGCGAAAAATGTGAGGGTAGACACTTTTGGTAATACCGGCATCTAGGGCTGCTTTTTGAACAATATTCCACACACTCATACGGCTTAGTGCCCCTCCTCGTTGGTTTAAAAAGACTTTATTTTTTGCTTTATCGGCTTTTTTAGGGTTGAAAAACAGCGGCCTTACATGCTCTATATAGTGTTCCAAGGCATCTTGAGCCATTTCTCCAACAGGAACTAAGCGTTCCTTTCGTCCTTTACCTATGACTCGGATAAAACCGATTTCGAAAAATAGCCGATCAGTTTCTAGGTCGGTGAGTTCGCTTACTCTCATACCCGTACCATAAAGTGTTTCTAGGATGGCTCGATCGCGTATGCCAGCAGGTGTTTTGATGTCGGGACTTTCTAAGAGTGCTGAAACCTCAAAGGGGTCGAGTATTTCGGGTAGTTTTTTGGCCTTTTTGGGTAGCTCAATGAGCTCGGCGGGGTTTGAGTGGCTAAAGTTTTCGACTACTGCAAACTCGTGGAAGCCCCTAATGCTCGAGATGTTGCGAGCTAAACTGCTGCTTGAGAGTAGGCTTTCATCGATTAGATAATGTAAAAAAGATTCAATGTGGGTCATAGTAACCCCAGCTATGTCATGAATTTTGGCGTGGTGAACCAAAAATTGGAAATAGCGTTTTAAGTCGTGTTCATAGGACTGAACTGAGTGAGCGCTGAGGCCTTTTTCGAGGCGAATGAATTGTAGGTAATGACTTAGCTGGGCTTTGTAGGCAGCTGGAATGGTGGATAAATCTGGGTCCTTGGCCTCTTTAGCCATCACTGCTTCGTTGGTTCGGAGTTTGCTGGTTCATCCGGAGATGGAGCTTCACCGTTGTTTTCTGGCTCGTTGTTTGCCTCGGACTTGGAATCGAACTCGGACTTGGAATCGATCTCGGTCTTGGAATCAACACCAGACATGGAATCAACCTCAGTAGTCTGCTGCGTTTTGTCTTCTGGATATTCGACCCGGTGGTGGTAAATACCCATGAGTACATTCATGAAGGCCTCTTTGATGAGTTGTAAATCACGAAAGGTGAGCGGGCAATGCCCTAGCTGTCCTTCTTTGACGCGTTCATCTACCATTCTATTGACTAGGTTTTCTAAGCGAGGATAGGTGGGGTTTTTCATGGCCCGGGAGGCGGCCTCAATCCCATCAGCCAGTAGGAGTATTCCGGTTTCTTTAGTGGTAGGTAAGGGGCCATCGTAGCGGAATTTTTCCTCGGCGGTCATTTCTTTCATGCTGTCGTTGTCTTTGGCTTTTTCGAAGAAGTATCGGATGACCGAGGTGCCGTGGTGGGTGCTAATGAAGTCGATTAGCTTATTGGGTAGGCCTGCTTCTTGGGCGATTTTTATGCCTTCACTCACATGTGCCTTGATGATCATGGCACTCATTTGGGGTTTTAATTTGTCGTGTTCGTTCACCCCAGAAGACTGGTTTTCGACGTAATATTCGGGTTTGAGTATTTTTCCAATATCATGGTAAAGCGCCCCAACTCGGCTAAGTAATGCCTTAGCACCAATGGCTGAGGCGGCGGATTCGGCTAGGTTGGCTACGTGCATGCTATGATGGAAGGTTCCGGGAGCCTTGTTCATGAGTTCTTTGAGCAGAGGCTGATTGGTGTCCCCCAGTTCGAGGAGGGTGAAATCGGTGACCACATCAAATAGTTTCTCGATAAGTAGAATAAGCGGATAGGTGAACAGAATTAGTACGGAACTGATCGTTATGTAGAATAGGTAGTTGGTCATTACGTCCAAGCTGTCCATTTTAGCAAGGCTGAATGCTCCTAAGGTCAGTAGAAATGTTCCCCAGACAATACTCGGTGTGCCGAAGAAAAATTGGGAACGATCCCTGATATCCCGCACCGAAAATACCCCCATAGAGCAGGCAACAATGGAAGAGATAGTGTATTCAAAGTCGTAACCGTGCACCAAGCCTATGAGAGAGGCGAGGGTGAGGGAGGCGATAATGCCTACGCGAGAGTCAAAAATAATGGTCAGAATAATAGGAGCAATGGCAATGGGGATGATGAGCGGATGCACCAAATCAAAATATAGCAGCGCACCAGCTGGAGCGGTAATCAAACTCATAATCAAGAAAACGAGTAGGAATTGGGCGTTGTCCTCAAATATTTTTCGGCGGTAGAGATGCAGATAAATGTAGAAGACAAAACTGATTACCACGACCAAGATTATCCCGCCAAGCAGGCGTAGATATCGTTCGAAAGTGGAGGCATTTAGCGTTCGTGCCGCGTCTAGACTTTGTAAGGTGTTGGCAATTTCTTCGGTTACTATGTCCCCGCGTCGTACAATAACCTGGCCCTGGGCAATTGCGCCTTTGGTGGGAGAAATATTGGCAATGGCTTCGTTTATTCGTTGCTGATGACGGGCAGGGCTGTTGAGATAGTTAGCTTTCATCACTTTGTTGTAGATTTCAACGGCTAATCGAGTTTCTTCAGCATTCAAACGAGCATTTAGTTGCACAAGACTATATTCATTGGCTTCTCGTAAGTCGCGCACTCGGGCGATATTCATGGGTTGTTCGGTGCTTGCAGAAATATTGAGCAGAGTGAATACATCGTAGCCCACCATAGACTTATTTACATCCACAATGCCTTGGTTTAATAAGCTGTTGAGTAAGGCAATTAGGGTATTTTTTATCTTATTTCCTACAAAATCGGGATTGGCAAAGACTTGGTTTACCGTGAGGTTTACCGCATCACCGGCTACTTGGTGATAGCTTTGCATGAGTAATTCCAAAGAAGGATCGGTGAGTCCTAAAGAAGCGTTTTGTAACTCATTTGAAAAACGAACACTATCTTCTAAGGCAGTAGGATTGTTGTTGCTAACAGACACTTGCCATAGGTGATAAGCTTCTAGCAGCGATTCTGTACCTATGTAAATGGAATCGATTTCAGACTGTATACTTACCTGAGCATTGTTGTCTACCACAAAAACAGGGGGTATTTGCTCTTGTATTTCTATGCGTTCTTGCTCTAACTCTACCGGTGTTTTATTGATGGCAAAGGTGAACGGAGCGGTTAAATCATCGGCGCGCCAGGGTTGCCCTGTTGTGTAATTGGTGGTAGTTCGAACCTCACTGCGTGGAAGGGATAGAATGGAAATGAGAATGAAGACCCCAAAAATAGTCCAACGGATGTAGGGATTTTTCTTGAGGCTGTAGGCCTCTTCCTCTTTTTTTAACTTTTCCCCTTTTAATGGCAGGGTTTGTTGTCTTTTTGCGCCTAAGCCAAATTTATTGAATATATTCATGATGCGGTGTTAGATCATTTCCTAAGCAACGTAGAATTCATATTGGAAGAAGTCACATGGAATCTTTATTCCTGTATGCCATTTCTTCTAGACTCAAATGTCCTTCATAATACGCCTTTCCAACCACAACAGCATCAATGCCTGCATGGTCTAGTGCTTTTAGGTCACTTGCTCCACTCACCCCACCCGATGCGATCCATCGGAGGTCGGGAAAAGTGCTCTTTAATTGTACATATAAATCTAGGTTTGTGCCACTTAAGGTTCCATCTTTTGAAATATCGGTGCAGAGCACTTCTTGGAGTCCATGTTGTTGCATACGCGCTACCATAGACTCTGGCGGCTCCGACGCTATTTCAAGCCAACCACCAAAGGCCATTTGACCTTCTTTTAAGTCCAAACCAAGGATGGATTGTTGGGGATATTCCTGCACTAAACGCAACCAGTCAGCCTCATTCTGTATAGCCATAGAACTGCAGATGACCTTGGATATACCGGCATCCAAAAGGCTTTTAGCATCTTCGAAGCGGCGTATGCCACCACCTGTTTGGACGGAGAGTCCTAATTGGTGAATCATTTCTTGGATATGCACTAGATTTACAAATTCACCCTGTTTTGCCCCGTTTAAATCCACCACATGAATGTGAGTGAAGCCAGCGTCTGCAAAAATCTTTGCCTGATTTAGAGGATATTTGTTGTATACAGTGGCTTGGCCATAATCTCCTTTATGAAGCCGTACACAAGCTCCGTCTAGTAGGTCAATTGCTGGGATTACTTGCATGAATGGCTCCGTACGATTTCGTGAAAATTGTGTAAAAGCTGCGCACCTGTGGCCCCACTTTTTTCTGGATGAAACTGCACCCCTAGATAATTATCACGCTCCACAACAGCCGAGAATTCATGAATGTATTCACAGGTGGCGAGGGTCCATGGGGTAATGGGAGCAAAGTAGGAATGCACAAAATAAAAGGTGCTACCCGAAGGAATACCGTTGAACAACGGATGTGCTTGGGTATAGTTGATCTGATTCCAGCCCATATGCGGCACTTTGTACTCTTTGTTTCCTTTAGGCTCGAAGCGTTCTAAACTCCCACTTAGGCAGCCTAAAGCTTGTGTCGGGGTTCCTTTTGGAGTGGCTTCTGCGGATGCATCGAACAGTAGCTGCATGCCAACACAAATACCCAGGAGTGGTTTCGTTGTTTGCTGTAAGTAGCTAATAAGTTGTTGTTCTTGTAGCGAATCCATCGCGGAAGATGCATGCCCAACACCAGGAAAAATAATTCCATCGGCGGGCTCTAGTTCTTCTGGGTATTTGGCCAGATAATAGGAGATTTGACCTCGATTTAGGGCATGCTGCACAGAAGCTAAATTTCCGGCTTTATATGAAATGACTGCAATCATGGTTGCTGAGAGTTATAGGCTGCCTTTGGAACTGGGTACTTGGCCCGAAATTCTAGGGTTGTGTTCGGTTGCTTGTTTTAGCGCACGCGCAAGTCCTTTGAAACAGGCTTCTACTTTATGATGATCGTTATCGCCAAGTACATCGATGTGTAAGGTAGCTTGCATGTGGGTGGCTAGGCTGTAAAAAAAGTGCTCGACCATATCAGTGGGAACATCACCCACATACACCCGGTCAAAGCTTCCATTGAATACTAGGTAAGGACGGCCCGAAAGGTCCAAAGCGACCGTCGCACGAGCTTCGTCCATAGGTAATACAAATCCGTAGCGGTCAATTCCTCGTTTATCTCCATAAGCCTGCGATAAGGCTTGCCCGAGTGCGATACCCACATCTTCAATGGTGTGATGTTCATCGATGTGTAAATCACCCTGACATTGTATGTCAAGGTCGATGAGTCCATGCCGGGCTATTTGTTCGAGCATGTGGTCAAAAAACCGTAAACCGGTTGATATTTGGTGCGCTCCAGTACCGTTTAGATTGAGGGTGATGTCGATCCTGGTTTCGTTGGTATGACGGCGAATCGTAGCTTTTCGAGGGGACTGGTTCTGGTTGGTAGCCTGGACCGACTTGGAGTTCTGAGCATTGTCTTCCTGATCCAAAGCCGAGTGTTTTGGCTGCAGATCGAGCTGTTCGATCATGCTTTTATAGGCTGGCCCATCGTAGCCAAGAACCGTCAATAAGGTTTCAAAAAAGAGGTTGTTTTCGTCTCTTGAGCCAATACTTAAGCGAATACTGTTTTCACAATGCAGTTCGTTACCACGATAACGAACAATTACTTTTTGCTTTGCTAATTCTTGTTGCAGACGCAGAGCCTCATCAATTTGAAAGAGTACAAAATTAGCCTGCGAAGGGAAAATAGACCCCAGAGAGATAGGTCCAGAATTCAAAATCTGTTTAAGTAATTCTAGGCGCTCGGTCACATAAGCCCGTTCAAGGAGAATTTCCTTCACTTTTGCGCGCATGATTTCTGGTTTCTGCAGTGCCGATAAGGCGACCTGAGCACTGAGGCTGTTTACGTTGTAGGGCGCTTTAATTTTGTCGAAATAGGCGATGATTTCCTTTGAAGCCAGCGCGATTCCTAATCGTATTCCGGCTAAACCAAAGGATTTGGATAAGGTCTGAAGCACGATTAGATTCGGGAATTCTTCCAATGATTTGGCCATACTTTCGGCTTCGGAAAAGTCGATGTATGCCTCGTCAATAACGACCAGACACCCGGCATGCTCACAAAGGTATCGCAAATCGGACTCGTTGGCCATAGTTCCCGTAGGATTGTTTGGTGAACAGAGAAAAAGTACGCGTGTTTCTGGGCTAATAGCTTCGATAATGGCCTTTGGATCAAGGCTAAAATTGGGGTTCAAGGGTGCTTGGTCGACCGCTATATCATGTATGCGTGCGCTTACCTTGTACATGCCATAGGTGGGGGGAGTGCATAATATCCGGTGTTTAGCAGGTTCACAAAACAGTCTGATAATAAGATCTATGGCTTCATCGCTCCCATTTCCTGTGAATACCTGATCTGCATGGACCCCCCGAAGCTGCGCGATAGCTGTGCGCAACTCGCGTTGATAGGGGTCTGGATATCGATGGAGGGTATTGGTAGAAACCGAGTGTCCAGCGTCTGTACAGGGAATAGCCGGTCCTAACCCGAGCTCATTGGCATCGAGTAAAATACCTTGGTCCTGTCCATACTGATCACGAGCGCTGGTATAGCTGGTGAGTTCTTGAATATTGGGGCGAACCCAGTCGGTGAGTAGAAAAGACTTATTCATGGGTGGAAGATAGATGTTTTAAACGAATGCTGACCGCGTTTTTGTGGGCTTGTAATCCTTCTCTTTCAGCTAAAATTTCAACCGTTGGCCCCACATTTTGCAGTCCAGTAGCGCTTAATTGTTGCACCGTCATGGATTTCTGAAAGGATGCGAGATTCACTCCAGAATACATGCGCGCATAGCCATAAGTTGGTAGGGTGTGGTTGGTTCCCGAAGCGTAATCTCCAACACTTTCTGGGGTATAGGCTCCCAGGAAAACAGATCCTGCATGCTCAATGGAAGGGAGGGTTTTTTCTGGTTCCTGAACATTTACTATTAGATGCTCTGGGGCATATTGATTCGAAAAGTCTAGGGCAGACGCGAGATCCACGCAGTTTAAAGCAAAGGAATTTTGCAGCGCCTTAGCGGCCATTTGCTTTCTTGGGAGATCATTGAGTTGCTCTGCTAACTCACGTTGTAGTTCCTCAATGGCGAAGTCTGGCGTAAAAAGAAGCACCACTTGGGAATCGACTCCATGCTCGGCTTGTGAGAGCAGGTCAGCGGCAACAAAATCGGGACGAGCGTACCCGTCAGCGATAACCAGCACTTCTGAAGGGCCGGCAGGCATATCGATGCTTACTTGCGCTTCGGATTGTTGTACCATCATTTTTGCCGCAGTCACATATTGATTTCCAGGGCCGAAAAGTTTGTCAACTTTTGGAACACTTTGGGTTCCATAAGCCATAGCTGCTATGGCCTGTGCACCGCCCGCTTTAAATAAATGGGTAATGCCTGCTTTTTGAGCTATGTACACGATTTCGGGGGCCAACATACCATCGGGGCCTGGGGGCGAGGCTAATACTCGAGTGCGGCAGCCAGCAATCATCGCAGGAATGGCCAACATCATAGCTGTAGAAGGTAAAATGGCCGTCCCTCCTGGCACATATAGGCCTACTGATTCTATCCCCCGAGTATGTTTTTCGCAGACAACACCGGCCATAGTTTCTACCTGTAAAGGGGGTTGTACTTGAGCCCGGTGGAATCGTTCAATATTTGCAAAAGCCACGTCAATCGCCTGCTTTACCGAAGCACTTAGACTAGCGTTTTCAGCAGCTGGATTACACACTAGTGGGTTGGCACTTTGGCCATCGAATTGGGTATTCCAATGCATAACGGCTGGATCGCCTTGTTCTGCTACCCGTTCTAGTACGGGCTTAACGATGGTAAAAATGGCTTCGAAATCCATTTTGGGACGCTGTAAAAGGGCATTCAGCTCCTGGGTAGAGAGTTTGGCAAGGGTATGTTGTTTGAGCATTTCGGGCATTTAATTAGGCATTCCTTAGGCAATCATACTTTCGATGGGTAACATGACAATATCGGAGGCTCCAGCATTCTGAAGTTGTTCCATAACATCCCAAAATTGATCAAAAGGAATAACGCTGTGGATGGCAACCATCTCTGTTTCGGCTAAGGGCATTATGGTCGGACTCTTCATGGAAGGCAGCAGCGCTTTAATGGTTTCGACTGAGTCAAGAGGAGCGTTCATAAGTATGTAGCGACTTTTTTTTGCTGTTTGGTACCCATCGATTCGCTGTAAGAACTTTTGAATGAGTTGCTGTTTTCCTTCCGAAAGTGCTTGTTGGGTTTGAATAAGCTTGGTTTCGGATTCTAGTATGGTAAAACGTTCAACCAGTCCATTAGCTTTTAGGGTTCCACCGGTAGAAACCAAATCAGAGATAGCATCGGCTACATGTAACTGCGGGGTTATTTCTACGGCGCCTGAAATCTCTACCATTTCGATCGTGACTCCTAATTTTTCAAAGAATTGCTGAGTTAAATAAGGATAGGAGGTAGCTATTTTTTTACCCTCAAAGTCCGAAGGAATTAGGAGTGCAGAGTCTTTAGGTGAGGCCACTGCAAGTCGACAATTTCCATAGTTTAAGCCGCGTAATACAGTAAGTTGAGTGTTTTTTTCAAAGACTTCGTTCGCTCCAACAAAGCCCAAATCACAAACTCCATCCTGAACATATTCCGGAATATCATCGTCCCGAAGAAGAAGTAATTCAACATCGAAATTTCGAGTTTTAACCATAAGATTTCGCTTATAGTTATCGAATTCTATTCCGATTCCATGCAGTAAGTCGATGGTTTTGTCGGTTAATCGGCCACTTTTTTGGATGGCAATACGTAATGAAGTCGTTTGGTCAAGAGATCGGTTCATGAGAATAATAAAGAATCTGGTGAAAATGAGTTATCAGGCGCAGGTGAGTGGAAGAAGGGGATTTGCGCGTGTAATCAGTCGAAGGGATATCCATCGTGCGATTAGCAGGGATGAAGATGCACAAATCCCCTGAGATGTACATGGACTACATGTACAGAGGTATGCAGAGAAGAGTTATGTAGTGGTGACTGATACATAATTTGGACACCTAATATAGGCATTAAATAATAAAGGAGGAATGGGAATTTTATTCCTATGAAAAGCCGTTAATGCTACAGTATATTTACCGCTTTAATGCTATATTATCCCAATAAACGTAATTTTATACTATGCACACAATTGCTCAATTAACATACATTCCTTTAGCTACACACAACCCGACTGAATTGGTTCAGGATTTGTTGGAACATCTAGCACAGTATGAGGTAAAAATTGAGGTAGGTTATCTTTCTTCAACGGTCATTGGAGAGCCTGATGAGGTCTTTAAATTGATTAAAGAAACCTATGAAATGATGTCTGTAGAGCAAGAAAGATTTAGGTTTCATATAGAGTTGCTTAGTCCAGAGAAGTAACGTTTTTTTCATCAAGTTTGCCCCAAAAGTTGGGGACTTAGGTTAACGTATACCTTATAATAAATGTCAGATATCAGGAATTTTTGCATCATAGCTCATATCGATCACGGTAAGAGCACTCTAGCAGACCGTTTGCTGCAAATCACCGGTACAATTACCGAACGAGAAATGCAGGAGCAAATGCTCGATGACATGGACTTGGAACGAGAGCGTGGTATTACCATTAAGAGTCATGCTATTAAGCTCAATTATGTGCGCCCAAATGGAGAAAAGTATTTTTTTAATCTAATTGATACACCTGGTCACGTAGATTTTGCTTATGAGGTGTCGAGAGCGCTTAAAGCATGCGAAGGAGCCATTTTGGTTGTGGATGCCACTCAAGGTATTGAAGCGCAAACCATATCGAATTTGTATCAGGCCATTGAGCAAGGGCTTGAAATTATACCAGTCCTTAACAAAATAGACTTACCCTCTTCTGATCCCGAGGGAGTGGGGCAGCAAGTGGTGGATTTAATTGGCTGTACAATGGAGGAGATCCTGCATGTTTCTGGCAAGACCGGTGAAGGAGTTCCTGAACTTTTAGAAGCAATTGTTGATCGAGTGCCCGCACCTAAAGAAGAGGTTGACAAACCCTTACGTGCCTTAATTTTTGATTCCATTTTTAATACGTACCGGGGATCGGTTGCTTATGTACGTGTGATAGAAGGGGTGTTGAAAAAAGGGGATCGGTTCCGGTTCATGGCCAATGATATGGAGTACAATGCCGAAGATGTAGGCTATTTGCGCATGAGTTATGAGCCTACTCAGGAGCTTCGGGCAGGTGATGTAGGCTATGTGATTGGAAGCGTTAAATCACTTCAAGATGTGCGTGTGGGGGATACCATCACCCATGTAAAGAATGGGGCTACGGTGCCTATTCCCGGCTATCAAGAGGCTAAACCGATGGTATTTAGTGGTATTTTTCCGACTCAATCGGAAGATTTCGAGGACCTACGGTCGGCTTTGGAAAAACTCCAACTAAATGATGCCTCCTTGACCTATGAGCCTGAAACCTCTAAGGCTTTAGGCTTTGGTTTTAGGGCAGGTTTCCTTGGTTTGTTGCATATGGAGATAGTTCAAGAGCGTTTAGATCGAGAGTTCGATATTGACATTATTACTACAGTTCCTAATGTTCAATACGAGGTTGAACTCGAAGATAAATCAAAGATTAGGGTGGATAATCCTAGTCAGATGCCCGAAGTAGGAGAAATTAGTACTATTTATGAGCCGTATATTAAGGCTAATATCATCACACCAGCGGAATACATTGGTCCTATAATGAAACTTTGTCAGGAACGACGAGGTATTTATGTGAACCAAATGTTTATGCAAAATAATCGGGTGGAAATCACCTATGAACTACCCATGGCCGAAGTGGTATTTGATTTTTATGATCGCCTAAAATCTGGCACTCGTGGTTATGCTTCGTTGGATTATGAATTCATCGAGTACCGGCCAGGCCAGTTAGTGCGGTTGGACATTTTGTTGAACGGAGATCAGGTAGATGCATTGTCGTCCATTTCGCACAGGGATAAAGCGTACTATCAAGGGCGAAAAGTGTGTGCTAAGTTGAAGGAACTTATTCCCAGACAACAATTCGAAGTAGCGGTACAGGCAGCCATCGGTTCTCGTATTATTGCTCGTGATTCTGTTCGAGCCCTTCGTAAAGATGTTACAGCGAAGTGTTATGGAGGAGATATTTCGCGTAAGCGAAAGTTACTCGAGAAACAAAAAGAGGGTAAGAAGCGGATGAAGCAGGTGGGTGCCGTGGAAATTCCACAGGAAGCTTTCCTAGCGGTTCTATCCATGGACGACGATGACCGGTAACCACTAATAAGAACTACAGCTATCAAAGCCACTATGTCTACTATATTGAATACTGAAGAATTATTACACAGCATAACCTCGTTCTCACACTCTTGCAAAACAGCCGTAGCGGTTTTTTTTCTCATCATGCTGGTAAGTACCTCTACTGCTAATGCCCAATTTGAGGAGCCTGTGATAAAAAAAGTATCTACAGAGGATGCGGCAGCCTTTGAAGCAGAGTTTAAAGACATTAAATGGACAGGGCAGGGATTTAACTATAATGAGTTAGACCGTGTGCCAGCAATTGAATTACGCGCTCGATTGGAATCCGTATTTGGAGAACCCACAAAAACTATAGAAGATATAGTCGAGCGAGGGAAGTTAAGAGCGGGTAAAGCCATACAATTTGAATATTGGTTTATTGTAGATGGGGAAATACCCATGATGATTTTAGATTTGGATGGTCCTTTTGCCGATGGGTTGGTGTATGTTGGTGCAAGTCGCTACATAGATTTGATGCCAGCGGTTAAACGGAGTTTGACAAAGCAGTTATTGGAAACCGAGCCCAAGGCCTATCTAGATCATTTTTATTCTCCAGAACGTGAACAGTGGTACGAGGTTCGTTATCAGAATGGTGAATACACTAAGAAAGAAGTGGATAAACCCTCTCACATACGATTGTATTAAAGCCACGAACCAAGTATAATAACCAGGTATATCGTTTGGCTTGAATGGCCAATTTGCCGTATACATGACTTACCGCAACATCCACTAAGCTACATAGTATTGGAAACTTCCCATTCTTCTAAAGATTCTGACTCGTCATCTGCAAAAAATGCGGGTAAAACCAACCAAGACCTCCCCAGAAAATCAGTGCTTCGCGAGTGGCTAGATGCCTTTATTTTTGCCTTCGTAGTGGCTGCAATTCTTCGAGCTTTTTTGTTTGGCTCGTATAAGATACCTACTGGATCTATGGAGAAAGACCTGTTGATTGGTGATTTTTTGATTGTTTCCAATGCAGCCTATGGTGCGCGTACACCCATGTCTCTTTGCGTGCCATTTACCCAATGGTGTTTACCAGGCGTTACCTTGCCCTTCACTCGTTTACCTGGATACCGTTCAATTGCTCGGAACGATGTATTTGTATTTAATGTGCCTTGGGAAGTAAAGCCTATATCCCAAAAAACAAACTACATTAAACGAGCGGTTGGGATTCCTGGGGACACCCTTGAGTTCAAAGACAAAGTATTGTTCGTTAATGGAGAGGTTGAACCTACTCACGATGGGGTTCAGAAATTCCATACGTTGGTATTGAAAGAAGGGGTTAGGCTGACCAATGCAAAAATGGAAGAAATTAATGCTGGGACCATAGGCGCTAGTAGTCGCTATTTTCAGCAGGTATCTAACGTTGAGTATCGGGTAAATTTAACCGATGAAGTAGCCCAGCAAGTTGCTTCTTGGGCTGAAACTGACACACTTTACCCTACCGTTATCCCAGCCAATCAAGTGGTTTCTGCCTATACCCAAAGCGCAGGTTATTTTTCTAGAGCATTCAACAATCCAGATCATTTTGGGCCTGTTATAGTTCCTTTTGAGGGTCAAGAAGTCGTATTGAATGCGTCAAATTGGCCTGTTTATAAAGACCTGATTGAGCGCTACGAGCATAATGAGGTGCAAACTCAGGGCGGGGTTTTCATAATCAACGGGGAGCAGACGAATCGCTATGTTGTCCAACAAGATTATTACTTTGCCATGGGGGATAATCGCGATTCCAGTGAAGATTCTAGGTTTTGGGGTTTTGTACCCGAGGATCATGTGATTGGTAGGGCAGGTGTTGTCTGGATGTCACTGAACAATGGCCTTCCAAGGATGAACCGGTTTTTTCACATTATTGACTAGTCCTGCTCATCAAATGTCTTTGCAGATTGTTTGTTTTAGCCGATCGACTAGCTCTGCTCATTGACTAGTTTCATTCCATTGAGGCGCTCTGGCTTTAATTAAGCAATACTTTTTCCTCGAGGTGCCCCTTCTCGAATGGCTAATTGTCCGCAACCGGCATCAATATCATCGCCCCGGGATCGACGTACAGTCGCACGGATTTTGTGTTTGGACAATCGGTTCATGAAACGATCTAGCCTGTCTTCGCGTGCTCGGTGAAGGGCCACTCCGGCTACATTATTGTACATGATAATGTTTACTTTGCTCGGAGCCCACCCTACAATGGTAGCAAGTGCATCGGCGTCTTCTATAGAGTCGTTGAACTCGTCAAATAACAGATATTCGTAGGTGATGGTCCGTTCGGTCGCTTGATAATAGTATTGGACCGCTTGCTTTAGTTGAACTAAGTTCATGGAGCTGTTGATGGGCATAATTTTATCGCGCTTATCATCGATGGCGGCATGAAGTGAGATGGCAAGATTAAACGGCTGGCCTTCGTCAGCTAGTTTTTTTATTTGCTTGGTGAGTCCAACGGTAGATACGGTGATCCGTTTTGGAGATAACTCAATACTGAGAGGATCAGAAATGATAGAGGCTGATTGGGTGATAGCGTTATAATTATGGAGGGGCTCACCCATGCCCATATAAACGATGTTGGTGATTTTTTTCCCGTATTTCTCCATGGTAATCTCATTTATATACTGCACTTGGTCGACTATTTCACCATGACTGAGATTGCGGAAAAAACCCATTTTACCGGTAGCGCAAAATCGGCAGCCAAATACGCAGCCTACCTGAGAACTTACACATACCGTAAGGCGATTGGCAGCCCCATCGGGATAGAAATCGGGTATGAGTACGGCTTCTATCTTATCGTTTTCTATCGCATCGTTATCTTGTCGATCATTTAACTGGAACAAAAATTTAATGGTGCCGTCCTTGGATTGTTGCTCTAGCGAAGGAGTAATGCGATTGATGAAGGCATTATCTTGCAGATATTCGCGCATTTTTTTAGGCAGATTAGTCATCTCTTCGAACTCATGAACTCCTTTTTGGTATAACCACTGAAAGAGTTGATCGGCCCGAAAACGGGGCCATCCATGTTCGGCACAGTAGGCTAAGAGTTCTTCCTTGGTCAGTGATTTGACATCCAATTTACGGGTATCATCGTTCAATTTGGTGGGTGAGCTCAAAGATGAATCTTCTGTTTCAATAGAGACCGGGTCACTAGATAGTTTGCGCATGCAGGTAAGGGTATAAATGGTGCTTTTTAAAAGCGAGTGTTTACCACACTATCATAAATAGATCCAAAGCTAATTTCAAATCCTGCACTTGCTCGATATGAATAAGAAGTTGCTTGCTGTCGGGTATTAGCGATGGCTTCCTTATCGGTCACGCCTCCTGCGGATAGTGAGAGCTGATCGTTGATAATGGAGTATTCGGTATTAACAAATACTGAGAACCCTCTAACTATACGCATATTTAATTCGAGTTGCATGTTCAGTCGATTTTTACTGAAATCGTGCAGATAGGTTCGGCCGTTTATGCGGGCTTCTAATCCACCCCAAGGCTTCGTATAATCCATATTGAATGCCAATTCTTGGCGTACTAAAAATTCGGATTCTTTGCCAAAAATAGTACGCTCGGAGTAGTCGTACATCGCTGAATATAGCCCGTAACGCAGAGTTACTTCACGTCTTGCGAATTCTCGATAAGGATAAAATGAGTACTCAATGGATGGAGTCGCACCAAACCATAGGTCAATGTTGTCTCGAGAAGAAGAACCCCCATTAAAGTAACTACCCACTGACCAATGATCATTAATCGCATAGGCGAGCAGGCCAAATACATTTTGGCGATCGGTAACAAAATCATCTTCTATTTCTCTTCCAAGTGAATCTGAAGTGATATAGGTATTTCTTCGGTAACTATTATTCAAATATAGTTGAAATTTCCACGTTTCGGTTACTTTTCGAACGCGAATTCTATTGTCTAGATCTACGTTTTGTCTATTTTCCTCGCCTCTAATAGATCCGTTACTACCAATTTCAAAGATCCAATTGTTCCATTTGTCTTCGGTATTGGTAAGAATACCTCGTAGGTCACCCGTATAGTTTAATTCAAAATCGTTGAGGGCATCTTTTTGACTTAGGTAGGGAATCAAGCCTAGTTTAACATACTTCACCAACCCATTACGCTCTTCATCGTAGGTATCGGAATCGAAGGAAGTATAGGTAAGGTTTTGATTCACGTCCGTGTAGCTTTGGTAACCTAAAAAAGAGAGTTGATATTGGGTCCCACCAGAGGCCGTCCCTCTACGAGTAATGATTAAATGAACTTCGGCATCTGCCATGTCGCGAACAAAGTTCACAAAGGCAATTTCACTTTTAATGAAGCCTTCGTTACAGCCACGACAGTCTAAGAATACATTGATGAGGGCCTCCGGGTTAGGATTTTGTTCAACTGATGTATCTGGTTTGTTTGCCCCAGGGCTTAATAGTTGGGCAGATAGATTGGGTGTAAAGGCAAGATTCAAGCCCAATAACACTAATAAAAATGCTAGGCCTTTTAAAGAGAAAAATAGCGAAATGCGAGTGTGCAGAATTCTGTTCATTAAGTTAGAGTAAACGATAACTAGGTGGTTTTAAGGTGCAGGCTTTTTTTTTGTAAGCCCTAGACTGAATATGTGTGATGATATTAATTATTGACTGAGTACCGTCACCTGTAGATTAAAACAGATTTATTACTTGACACATGGTATTGTGCTGATCTGAGTCAGTAGTGATTAAACAGTTTTCTAATAATACAGTTAATTCAAATGCTCGATTGCAAAAAAACATTAAGGGCATGTGAGTATGTGTAAAAAAATGTGACGATATATCGTTCCAAATAGTCGCCAGACTGCATAATGATCAGGTCTTAATGAGCTATGAGCATTTGGAACCCAGCCATACCCATTATGGCTAAACTTATCCACCAAGCGACCGTAGCTCCATCGGAGTGTTCTAGTGACTCTGGAATAAGTTCTGCAAAGACCATCCATATCATAGCGCCAGCGGCTAACCCAAGACCAAAGGGTAGATAAGCTTGGAATTGTTCCACAAACAAAAAGGCAGGAACTGCCATAAGAGGTTGAGGCAGGCTGGAAAAAATACTCCACCAAACGGCTTTAATGGGTGATGTGCCTTTGGGTATCATGACTAAACTAATTGCTAGCCCTTCTGGGATATTGTGAACGGCAATGGCAATAGCAATGAAGATTCCAAATTCCATTGTGTTGGCGAAAGAAACGCCTACACTAATTCCCTCGGCGAATGAATGAATCGTCATAATTCCCAGAAAGAGCAGCATTTTCTTGGTGCTGGCCCCAACTAGGTCTCCAATCTCTATATGTGAACTGTTCTTCATCCATTTGTTCGAGAGAACCACTAAGAGTAAGCCTGTAAACATCCCTGCGATAGTCATCCATTCGGCAATTTTATAGCCCTCAAAAATAAGGTTGAAACTAGCCGAAAGCATAAGTCCACCCGCGAGGGCGTTGGATTTGGCCAAAAAACTATTGGAGATATTCTTTATGAAAAAAAACGGTAGGGCACCGAGTCCGGTTGCTAAGGCGGTAATCATCGCATAGTTGAAAACTTGCAAAAGAGGCTCTTGAAAAAAAGAGGTGGTTGTAAGTAGTTCCGCATTCTCCACGTAGGCAGATATTTGATTATTTATGAGCTTAAAATTAGAGCTTTATTGATTTAGAACGGAATTAAATTTCACCTATACTCATAGATTTATTCGATAATTGCAATAGTTTTTATACCAAATGTGCGCAGTTATAGCTATACTTTTGCCATGTTAGATCGAAGATTTGCTAAACCGCGCCAAAGACTGGTAGAACAGCTGGTTGAAAAAGGAATTCAAGATTCTATGGTTCTCAATGCTATAGGATCATTACCTCGTCATATTCTTATCGATACCGCTCTTCATCATCGAGCATATGAGGATTCTGCTTTACCCATTGGTCTCGGTCAAACTATTTCTCAACCCTTCACCGTTGCCAAACAAACCGAACTCTTAGGGGTAAAACCAGGAGATAAAATCTTAGAAATAGGAACGGGTTCTGGTTATCAATGTATGGTGTTATGCGAGCTCAAAGCACAGGTGTATAGTGTGGAACGTCATAATGAATTGTACCACCGTGCTAAAGAGGCCTTACGTGATTTAGGATACCGGCCCCAACTCAAATGTGGCGATGGGACCTTAGGTTGGTCCACCTATGCACCTTATCATGGTATCGTTGTTACTGCTGGCGCTCCAGTGGTGCCGGATGATCTTATCCGGCAACTACATATTGGAGGTCGATTGATTATTCCCGTTGGAAGTAATACCGAACAAAAAATGTTGCGTATTACTCGCCATTCAGAAGAGGAATATGCCCAGGAAGAGTTTGAAGGATTTACCTTTGTTCCACTTATTGGCCAAAAAGGATGGAAAGAATAATCGCTGAAAAAACTATGGCCAACGAAGTAAGAAAACACCCATCTCCAGACTCTTCAGAAAGTGACCAAAGTTCATTAAAAGAATTCCCTTTGATCTGGTTAAAGGGATTTTTTATGGGTTCGGCCGATGTGGTTCCAGGGGTGAGTGGGGGGACCATGGCGCTCATTTTAGGAATCTATGAGCGGCTTTTGTCCGCTATAAAAAGTGTAAATGGCGCCGTTTTAAGGGATTTATTTTCATTACGTTTGGCAAAAGCTGTGGGCCAAATTCATTTGTTATTTTTGGTCATGTTATTTTCTGGGATTGCTACAGCTCTTGCCTTCTTTACCAAAATTGTACCCCTTCAAGTGTATATGTTTACCCATCCAGAAATCGTGTTTGGGCTCTTTTTTGGTCTTATACTCGGTTCCATTTACGTACTAGTGAAAGCTATAGAACAGCCTCACCTTAGTATGATGGTTTTTATTGTGGTGGGAACAGCTATTGGGCTCTGGGTAGTCCAATTAGTACCAACTCAAACGCCTGAGCATCCTCTGTTTGTTTTTTTTAGTGGTGTGGTAGCCATAACGGCGATGATCTTACCCGGAATATCGGGTTCTTATTTGCTATTGATTATGCGTAAGTATGATTTTGTATTGAGTAACATTGGCAAACTAGGTGGGCCAGAGACGATGGAAGGATTTTGGGCGCTCTTACCTTTTATTATTGGGGCGGTAGTTGGTTTAGCTCTTTTTTCTAGGGTCTTATCTTGGCTTTTGGCACGCTATCATCGGGCTACTTTGTCGGTATTGATTGGGTTTTTATTGGGTTCCTTACTGGTTATCTGGCCATTTCAGGACAGAGAGTATATTGAGCAGGTTCGCGAGGTTGAAGTGGTGCTGGCGGACGACCCGACCGTCCAAGATTTACTAGGTATTGGCGACGATGCCCCTGCGTTACCGGAATATAAGAGGATGGTACCTGCTCCAAAAGAATCGCCTTTAGTTGGCGAGGAGTCATCTACACATGAGTCTATGGAGGGAACTCCTGAAGCCGAGGTTCTTGTGGAAACGGTGAAACGTAAACTTATTTCGTCCACACCTTATTGGCCTAATGCTACCAATGAACCTGATCGTTGGATGGGCTTTACAAGCATATTGATGGGCTTACTATTGGTGGCGGGTTTGGAACGGCTTCGATGATGTAGGCTATTTTTTGGATAGTTAAGCTTTACCCAAGGCAACGGATGCATGATTCAGCAAGAGGATGCAAGAATCAGGAAGTAAGTGTTTGGAATAGAAAAAAATGTGGGTGGGTTCATAGAAAATTCACATGTTCTGCTATTTTAGGGGTAGAGCTTGGTTAACAGACTGGGCCAGTGTTCAATAAAATAATGGAGGGTTGTCATGAAAGTTTCAAGAATATTAGTCCCCACTGATTTTTCGGAGTCGGCAAAACAAGCAGTAGTAGCAGCGGGTATGTTGGTGGATCATTATGGATCGACCGTAGATCTCTTGCACGCGGTACCATTGATGAAGTATTTTCACGATTCTATGGACCCTTTGGGAGTACCCTTTTCTATTGAAAAGGATTTGTATCCTCATTCCTTGGAGCAGGCCAAAATTAATTTGGAGGCCCTAGCCAAAGCTCATATAAAAAAGGAGCATATAGGATCAATGATTACACAAATCTAACGAAAGCCTTCGGAGGGAATTTATACGTTGGCAAATAATGGTCGCTACGATTTAGTCGTAATGGCTACGCATGGTGCGGATGATTCTATGCACTTGCTAGGCGGGACCACAGAAAAAGTGATTCGTCACTCTAAGGTGCCTGTGCTTACTATTCCTAAAGAAAAGTCATTGGAAAAGCTTACTAGATTGGTGGTGCCCATTGATTTTTCGGAGCATTCTATGCAGGCACTCCGAGCGGCGTTTGATCTTGCTAAGGAATTTGAAGCTACCATTGTTCTCTTGAATGTTATTGAGCTTTATTCAGCGGGCAGTGATATGATGCCTTTTGTGCCAGTGAATATTGATGAGCAAGGTGTGTACGAAAATATGATGGTACGTTTAAGTGAGTACGTGGACGAGCAAGTGCCTGAGTTTCAGCTTCGGCAGTCGGGGGTGGTCTTCAGGGATGAGATGGTATCTACGAAACATCCAGAATGGAAAGTAGACCTTGAAACAGTGGTTTTAAAGGGTGTTTCGGCACATCACGAAATCGTGGATTATGTGGACCAACACGGCGATTTACTGGTCATGAGTACGCATGGGCGTACGGGTTTGGCTCGCATTCTTATTGGCTCAACCACAGAGCAGGTGGCACGACACAGTAAAAAACCTATGCTTACCATCCGAAGTCTTAGCTAAGTTCACAGCAAAGTTCATAGCTAAGTTCTTAGTTAAGTTATGCGTACCTTAAGAGATGAGTACGGATCGATTTAGAACCAAAAAACGCCTAGGCCAGCACTTTCTCACCGATAAGAATGTGCTCAGCAATATAGTTACCGCTTTTCCAGCTACTTCGAATGATTGGGTGCTTGAAATTGGCCCGGGGACAGGGGCTCTGACCCAGTATCTTTGGCCACGCTACCCGCGGCTGGAGTTGGTTGAGGTGGATGCAGAAGCAGTGGCTGTGCTTCATAAGCGGTTTGAAGGGGTGCTTATTCATGAACAAGATATACTGAAAGTAAATTTAAAGGAGCTCAGTCCTCAGCAGCTAGATGCAGACCGGGTCAATGCATATCAGGAAGCAGCAAAGCCTAAAAATTTTGTCATTGGAAATCTACCATATTATATCACTAGCCCAATTTTATTTGGTCTTTTGGAGCATAGAAGTAGATTAGCTGGCGCTTTACTGATGATGCAAAAGGAAGTCGCTCAGCGCTTGGTGGCGATACCAAGGACCAAGGATTATGGAATTTTAAGTGTGCAAACTCAACTCATGAGTACCCCGGAATATCTTTTTGACGTGAAGCCAGTATCTTTTAGCCCACCACCAAAAGTAACCAGTGCCATGGTGTACGTACATTTTGACAAGCCGGCATTAACCTGTTCCGACAAAATGCTTAAAACCGTTGTGCGAACCGCCTTTAACCAGCGAAGAAAAAAGCTCAGTAATGCCCTAAAATCTATGATTCAAGGGGTTGATTGTTTGCATTTTGACTTAGATGTTCGAGCGGAGGAATGGACACCTGACATTTATGCAGAGTTTGCGACCTATTTAGAAGCGCAATTTCCTGAATAGTGCTTTGGTACGGGTTTTGCATTAAGATAAACCAAACGAAAGCAAGCATTAGGTGGCTACCAATTTTTAGGAAGAACCTTTATAGTTTGCAAAACGAATTCAAACCAATAACTAAACTAATATCAAGGAGTCATACCCTATGGCTAGCATTAAACCTTTAGGAGATCGTGTACTGATCCAGGCCGATGTAGCTGAAGAAGTAACCAGCTCTGGTCTTTACATTCCAGATACCGCTAAAGAGAAACCTCAACAAGGAACCGTGATAGCTGTCGGTCCAGGTAAAGTAGAAAAC